>JANWHF010000070.1 GCA_025450555.1 Tepidisphaeraceae bacterium
ACGCGTTAAACCTGGCGCTCCGCGGCATCAGCAACAGCGATACGAAGCTGAGATAACCTTACATCTCCGCGAAATTCTGGAGAATCCGCAGACCCGCTTTCTGACTCTTTTCAGGGTGGAATTGCGTTGCAAAGAGATTGTCGCGCCAGATGCTGCTGACAAAGGGGCCGCCGTAGTCGGTGGTGGTGGCGATAACCGAATCGTCCTTCGGGACGACGTGGTAACTGTGGACGAAATAGACGCCGCTGCCCTCGGGCAGATCGTGGAAAAGCGGCGAAGGCCTGCGCGCATTCAACTGGTTCCATCCCATGTGCGGCACCTTCAGTCCCTTTTTCCGATCGACGTCGAAGCGAACGCATGAGCCGCCCACGATTCCCAGGCCGCGGAACTCGCCGTCTTCGTAGCCAACATCGAAGAGCATCTGCATTCCCAGGCAGATGCCCAAAAACAGCTTGCCCTTTTCAATGTGACGCGCGATCGGGCCGACCATTTCCTTCTGACGGATGGTCGCAATTGCATCGGCTAAAGCGCCGACGCCAGGCAGCACAACTTTATCCGCGCGATCGATTTCCTCCGCATTTGACACGATCCGCGCCTGCGCTCCCACCTGCTCGAAGGCCTTCTGGACCGAGCGGAGATTGCACATGCCGTAATCGATGATCGCGATGGACATACGGGCGATTGTAGGCCGGGAGCGAGTTCAAGCGTGTGCAAATTTGTCCCGCAACACTTAAGACGATGCTAGGATTGTTTCCAGTGGACAGTTCTCATTTGAAACTTCAGGAGGCAGGCATGAACCGTCGGCACTGGGTTTTGTCTTCAGCGATTGTGGGATTGATCTCCATTATTCCCGCCGGCGCAGCGCCGACTCCATCAGCCGCGCCCGCGGCAGCGACTATGAATGGCAATAATCCCGCCGCCCAAGGCGAGGCTGTGGTCATTAAGGGACTGGCTTATCTGAAGAATTCCCAGAAGCCCGACGGCGGCTGGCAGGAAACCACGGAGCCGCCTGCGATTACCGCGATAGTTCTTAAGGCATTCCTCGACGGCCCCAAACAATCTTCCGATCCGCAGATGCTCGACCGCGGCTTCAACAAATTGCTCCAATCCCAGCAGCCCGATGGCAGCATCGCCTCGGATGTCCTGGCGACTTACAACACCGCCATTGCCGTCAGTACCTTCGCGGCCGATGCCGACAAATACAAAGGGCCGGAGGAAAAGGCGCTTCGGTACCTGGAGTCGATCCAATGGACCGACAAGATCGAGGGCGTGAAAGATCGCAGCAAACAGGTTCCGCAAAGTGATCCCAACTACGGCGGCTGGGGCTATGGCGGTCACGGTCGCGCCGACATGAGCAATACGCAAATGGCACTCGATGCCCTGCATGATGCCGGCCTGAAAAGTAGCGATCCCGCCTATCAGGCGGCGATTAAATTTATCGCCCGCGACCAGAATCATTCCGAAACCAACGACCAGCCTTGGGCCGGTGACGATGGCGGCTTCATTTACACGCCCGCGCAAGGCGGTTCATCCGTCGCCGGAACGCTCGTCACTCCCGACGGCAAGAAGATCTTCCGCAGCTATGGTTCGATGACCTATGCAGGGTTGAAGAGCATGATCTACGCCGGCCTTTCGAAAGACGATCCACGCGTGAAAGCCGCCTGGCAATGGGTGCGCGACAACTGGACGCTGGATCAAAATCCCGGGATGCAATTTGCCAGCGCCACGCCCAACACTGAAGCCGCCCAATGGGGTCTGTATTATTACTACCACACGCTCGCTCGGGCCCTGCGCGCCTATGGCGAGCCGGTCATCGTCGATTCGCACGGCAACAAGCATGACTGGCGCGTCGAGTTAATTCGAAAAATCGCCAGCGAGCAGCATCCCGATGGAAGCTGGGTGGGCCGGCAACGCTTCATGGAAGATAAGCCGATCCTGTCGGGTGCGTATGCGATCCTGGCCATGGAAGAAGCGCTTGCGGATCTGAAGGATCATCCGGCGCAAAAGTAATAAGCGCCGACAGGTTGTTTCCAGATCATTGTCGATGCTTCAGCATCGTCCTTGCTCTTTTAGCCGCTCCTTCTGTGGAGCGCGTCCAGTAACCGCGGAGCGCACAGGATTGTTCGAGAAGCAGGTCGCGCTATTCGGTGCTTTGGCAAGGCAGATGCACTCCGTGTCCCTGACCGCGCCCCGCTGGTGGGGCGGCTAAAGTAGGAGCGTATCCGTATCGTTAGTAAACCGCGCTTGTCACTTCACCGCGCCGGGCGCGCTCATCGGAAGTGTTCCCGATTCATCCGCGATCATCTGGCGATAGCGCTCGAGGACCGTCGCATCAGCGACGCGCGGCAAATTCGTCTGCAGCGCGATCGTCTGAATCGCGTAGATCAATCTCTGGCACTTGGCCCATTTCCGTTCCAGGTCCAGCTCCTGATTGTCCAGATCGTCCGCGGCACTTCGCGCCTGATCGAACCGCGCATAGAGCCGATCGGTCTGAATGAATTTCACGATTGCATCCCCCTGCTCGCTCGCGAGCTTTGCCGCCGTCGGATCCCACGGATTGCCCAGCTCTGGCCACTTGCGCAGCAGCCGGCTGCGAAGCAGCGCGGCCATCTGATCGCGATCGCCGAAGCGCTGCTGGCGACGTCGCTGAACTGCTTTGCGATCGGACGTAATCTGATCGGCAAGATGCTGGGCCTCCAGCAGTCGGGCATTTCCAGACAGGATCAAGACTTTCGACAACCCTTCCAGAGCCGCGCGCTGAGCGGGCGAGGCATGCTCGAGCAGCCTGTCGTAATCCCCGTCGGCGCTGAGAAAGCCGGGACCGCGATCCTTGCTGAATTGCCGAACCAGCACATCCGATGTCGTCAGCGGCAGATCGATCGTGTCAGAATGAATCAGCACATACGCGTGCGCCTCTGCCAGGCTTACATGCCCGTCCCCATCAAAATCGGGTGGATCGACCGTCTTGCCGGATCGCGTTTTGCCATCGAGAGCGGCCAGGAAGTAGGTCGAATAATCGCGGTAATCTTCCTCGGCAATGTCCGCGGTGCAGCCAGCGGCCTGGCGATCGTACGTGGTGGCAAAAAATCCGCATCGCCGAGAAGACGTGAGGCGCGCCCCTGGCCGGGCGTCGCGGAAAATCACATCGCCGAATCCACCGGCATGGCATTGCACCATGATCAGCACGACCTGCAGGCTCGGCGAAAGCCGATCGAGCATTTGCGAAAAATCGGCAACGTTCAGTGGCCGCTCGCCCCACAAAGCCAGCGTCGTATTGCGGGCCGGCCGGCCCGGCCCGCCATGACCGGTGAGATAGATGAAGAGCCGATCGCCATCTCCCAGGCGCGCGCCGGTTGTACTAAACCAGTTGTCCAGTGCTCGGCGGGTCGAAGGACCACGAACTCCGGGGATATTATGCGGCCGATATTGATAGAAGGTTTCGTCATCCGGCTTGAATATCCGCGACAGCATCACATTGGCCATCGGAGGTTGCTGCGCCGGCATGAACTGCACGTCACGCCCCCCGGCCGTTCCATCGGCAAAGAAGATGTCGGCTGCCGCGCCGGGCCCCTCACTGTCGTGCAATAGCCGCTGGAAAAACAAAACGTTCTTTTCCAGCGACACCTGGTTCTCCGCCGGCCCCGGCCCGCCGCCGATCACCAGGAAATGGTCGGATGCAGAGCCGCGCCGGCCCAATCCCAGAATGAGCAGTACGATCGCGATGGATAAAACCGCGCAACCGCTCTTCGAGCCGCTCGAATAGGTCTTTTGCATATCACCTCAAAGTCGCCGACATCATCATGCCGTAGCGGTCGCGCGGTTGCAGAATGTGAAAACGTCCGCTCACGGTTTGAGCACGATTTTCCCATGGGAGCCAGGCTTGAGGATCTGTTCGTGCGCCTCGGCGGCACCGCTCAGAGGCATCTCCCGCCCAATCACCGGCGCCAGCGTTCCGTTGGCCAATCCCGCGACCAGGCCGGCATGGATTTGCTTCAGCTCCGCCTCGGTCGCGTTCATCAGGCTCATGCCCAGGATCGACGCGTCCCGGCTCATGGTATCGCGCGGATTGATCTCGATGCTCCCGCGATTTCCGACCACGACAACCCGTCCATGCTTAGCCAGCACGGTCAGATCCTTTGCCAGATTCACATTCGCCAGCATCTCGATAATCGCATCGACGCCGCGATTGTCAGTCAACGCCATGAGCTGCTTGAGATAACCGGGCGAATGGTGATCGAGCACATGATCGGCCCCCTGCTTCTTGACGAGCTTACGTCCTTCTTCGGTGCCGCCGGTGCCGATGACGACTGCGCCATGTGCATGTGCAAGTTGCACCGCCGCGGTTCCGACTCCGCCTGATGCGCCGTGAATCAGGACCGTTTCCCCCGCGCGAATTTGCCCACGCAGGAACAGCGCGCGATAGGCGGTCGCATAAGGCACGCCCATCGCCGCCCCTTGCTCAAAGGAAACCTTCTCTGGCAGCGGATGGACCTGCGAAATCTCGCAGAGCACTTTTTGCGCATAAGCTCCGGTGACGGTGCTGTTGGTGTAAACGCGATCGCCCTTCTTGAACTGCTTGACGTTCTGCCCCACTTCCTCGACCACGCCGCCAACGTCGGTGCCGGGGATGTAGGGAAATTGCTTGGGGCCATAGATGCCGGAGCGGACGTATGTTTCGACCGGGTTCACGCCGATCGCGCGCACGCCGACTAGCACTTGTCCCGACCCGGGCCTCGGATCAGGCACCTCCTCGAACTTCAGCACTTCCGGGCCGCCAAATTGATGAACGCGAATTGCTTTCATGATCAACTCTCCTTCGCAAGATTGAAGCATGATAGGCTCGGGCCGCTTGGGTGCGAAGCGCAGCAAATCAGATGGGACTCCTAAGCTTTTCACTCGTTGATGCGCACGACGAAAGCACTCAGATGCACTCTATTTCCCCGCATCGAAGGAAACGCGCACGTGAGCGGGGCCATGTAGTTGGAGAATTAGCCGCCCCTTCTGTTCGTTGTACCCATTCGGTGCGGCCAGCGCCATCGGACGCCCGTCAATTAAAACCTTCGGCTCGCTCATCAGGCCCGATAGCAGGATGAAATAGGGCTTTGAAGTCCAACTCTGCACCGCAAACGAGATTTGCCCGCGCTGCTCATTTGGAGAGGTGATGGCGCCAGGAACATGTAGCATCACACTGGCTTTACGGAAGCAATGAAAATCATAAAGCGGCGTCGCACCAAACAGTCGGACGGCATCCGCCTGCACGGTGGCGGGATTAATTGCCGGATCATTTCGCGACTGCGAATTCAGATTGAATGAATCGGGAAGCAGGCCAACGCGAGCTTTGTCGGAACCAATCGGGAAAGTCTGTTGAATTCCTGAAGCGCTGATGCCGTCGGCAAGCTGCTTCCAGATTGAATCCGAATCATATCGTTGCAATCGATAGAGCGCATCGGCATAAACCAGCGCACACCATTGCACCGGCTTGCCCATCCAGTTGGGTGCCTGCCAATGCGTCGCGCCAAAGACCGGCGGGCTCGAATAGGGACCGACCGGCCTGGCGACATCGTCATCAAACTGCGGGTCGGTCAGATAGATAAAGGGCAGCCCCGTCCAAGCCCAGTCGATTGCGCGATCCAGCAAATCCTTCTCACCCGTCAATTCATAACCGAGCGTATAGGCGCGCACGAGATAAGCCGACGCGAGAATATCAGGCGTGTGCAGCGGAACTTCCCAGGTCTGCGCCCCGCGCGGCACCGAATGGTCGAACTTGTTCATCGCATGCAGCAGGCGAATACCCTGGTTGATCAAATCGCGATCACCGCTGACAGCTCCGCATTGCAGCACCATCGCGACGTGCTGCGCGGTGAGGCCATTGGAATCTTTGGCAAAATGTGTCCTGCCCAAGTCTTCGCCGCCGGGATTCGGGTGATACAGCAATGTTCCATCCGGCTCGAAGCGAGAAAGCAACGCTCGCCCCTGTGCGGCCGCGACATCGGCATTCTCATCGACTTGGCCAAAAATCAGGGATTGAGCTGGGATGTGCACGTGCCCTACCGCCGCTGAATCAAAAGCGTTTGGCGGAACTGCGCCGATCGCGCCTTGCGCCGCATCCCGAAGACGCTGGGCCAGGGGGCTGTTTTTTAAACGCTCGGCTAGCCAGAGCTCATCCATCGCGGCGTCGGCTGCCGGATGCGGGTCAAAATTTCCGGGAAACGCATGACGATATTTATCGCCCTCGCGGATCTTTGAATCGAGCCAGCCCGTAGCAACAGTGCGGAGATAGTCGCCAAGATTCACCTTGGGCTGCGGCGGCAGGCCTTTCATATCGATATACTTTTTGATTGCATCTACGACCGATGCGCCTTTGCCCGCAATAATTGTCGCCTTGAGATGAATGGGCTGATTGGCCGCAAGTAATGTTGGCTGCCGCGGAAGCAGGTCACCTTGCATTCGATTCAATCCGTTGGCTCCAGGATAAATCAGCCCCATGAGATGGCCGCCCGAATGGAATTGCCGATCGGGGGAATCGAACAGCGCTGCCACGTCATTCGATGGCTCCCAAATCAGCCCCACATATTGCCTGCCGGCACAGACACACATCATCGGGAAAGTGATCTTCTGCGAATCGGGAACCTGGCGGCGCGCGCCGGGGCCGATGATGTCGGCTTCGCTGCTGCTGGGCTCACTGTCCAGATATTCCAGGCCAGGAAGCAGCGCCTGCGTTTTTGATTCTCCAAACGAGCTTGTGCCCGGCAAGATTCCCAGCAGCGGCAGGAAAAGGACCTGTCGGTCCTGATCGACTTGACACGTGACATCGATGTCGATCGCGCCAGGCGTGCTTGCCGGGCTATAGGTGCGCGTGATGCGCCAATGAGCCTGTCCATCTGGCAAATCGGTAATTTCCCGCACGCTATGAGCCGATCGGCTCACGCTCGAATGCGTCGCGCTATCCACGTGCAGCCAGACGATCTTTTCATCGGCTTCGTAGCCGATCAGGAACTTGTTCAAGCCGATCGCGATGGGCTGGTGATTCACTTCGACTTCAAAACCCATCGGAGAATGAATGTCGTGGCGAAGTTGCAGGGAGCCATTGGTAACGATCTGCGCTCCATCACGAAGATCCGGCGGCGTCGGTTTGGGCCATTGCGGCGGCACATAGATCTTGCGTGCCTCCACCCGCAGGCTGGCGAGGATGCAGGTGCCATGATCGCCAGGCGGATCGAAGCGCAGCCGATAATTCTTTCCCAGCGCCGGCAGATCGAGTTTTGATTCCACCCACTTTCCTGCCGGCACGTCAAAACGAACCGAAGCCTCTTCGGTTGCGCCACGCGAAAAATAAAAGAGCTGCGCGCTCCCTCCGGCTTCGGATTTAAGCCGCATCGAAACTCGCAATGGAACATTGGGCGGATAATCGCGCCGTGGGCCGATCAGATAGGGGTCTTCTCCATTGATGGTGACGATCAACCCTTGTGCATCCGCCCGGCTGGAAGAAATATCATGTGCCGGTCGCCAGGTGGCAGCTTCGCGCGCATTGGTAAAATCGAATGTTGCGATCGGCGCCGATTGCGCGGGCAATTGAACACCAGACAACAATATCAATGCGATTGGAATGGAAAGGCAAAATTGTGGTGGCCCCATGCGGTTGGTAGTGCGGGCGACCAATCACCGTTGATGGGAAGAAGCCCGCGTTCCGAACGGCGCGGCCTAGACTTTCCCAAGGAACTCCGGCCGAAGGTCGGCGAGGAATGGCAGGTCGCGGCGGTATTCGTTCAATGCATCGAGGCACAACGATGCGGTGATGATTCCTTCGCGGGGGCCGGCGTCGGCGATGATGCCGCCACGAGGGCCGATAATCTGGCTACCGCCTGCATAAGAAAAGGAGGGATCTGTGCCGCAGCGGTTCACGCCGATCATGTAGGCCTGGTTTTCGATGGCGCGGGCGCGAAGGAGCGTCGTCCAATGTTCCTGGCGGGCCACGGGCCAGTTGGCGATATCGATTAGCACCTGAGCGCCGCGATGGGTCGCAGCTCGGAAGACTTCGGGGAAGCGAAGGTCATAGCAGACAAACGGCGCGACCTTAAACCCCTGCCAGTCGAATATCAGCAATTGCTGTCCGGCTGCGTAGTTCGCTGATTCGCCGCCGGGGGTGAAGGGGTGGATCTTCTGATAGCGAAGGAGTTTCCCATCGGGCAAATAGACCGCTGCTTCGTTGACTGGCTTGCCATTCTGTTGGCGTGAGACGACGCCGGCGACGACGCAGACCTTGCGATCGCGAGACAACGCGATGAGAAACTCATTCGTAATGGAAATGGACGATCCTGAGGTTTGCTCCACGTCCATGCTGAAGCCGGTGGCAAACATTTCGGGCAGGACCAGCATCCCGCCTTCGGGAATGTGGGCGCGCTCAAGCAGTCGGCGGACCTTTTCGATATTGGCGGCCGGATCGTGCCAGACGATGTCGAGTTGGAGGGCGAGGACGTTCATGAATTTGCAAATCAAAATTGAAGAGCGGCCAACGGCTCGCAAGCGAGCCCGCTAAACGTGGCAACCGCGGTTTATTTTACACCAGTGCCCGCAATCCTTTAATCAATCGACCCATTCCTTCAGCGACCGTGTCTTTGGAAAGAGCTCCGTATGCGATACGAACAGCGCAATTGTCGCGAATGCCAAAGGCGCTGCCGGGGATGACGGCGACCCCGAACTCGCGCACGAGGCGCTGGACGATTTCCATGGGCTCCAGGCGCGTGTGAATGCGCGGGAGAAAATAAAACGCCCCTTCCGCAGAGGGCAAGGTGATTCGATCGCCCAATGATTCGAGTTCTGTCTTCACCATGTCACGCACGTCGGCCAGTTCAGCGACATGCCGGCGGCAAAATTCTGGCCCCGCGGACACAGCACCGACCGCTGCATATTGGCAGATCACCGGCGGGCAGATCAGCAGCGTATCTTGGATCTTCTTGACAGCATCCAGGAGGTGATCGGGAAAAACCATGTACCCGATTCGCCAGCTCGCAAAGCCATGGGATTTGGAGAGCGAGAAGAGAGAAATCGTGTGCGGAGTGCTGCCCTCCATCGATGCCGGCGAAAAATGGTGGGCATTCCCGTAGGTGAAATATTCGTAGGCTTCGTCGTGAATGTGATAGACACCGGCCGATTTGCACAACTCGTTCACCTTCCGAATCGCTGACTCTGGATACACGGCACCGGTCGGATTATTGGGTGAAATCGTGACGACGGCTCGCGTGCGGGGCGTGATCGCGGCTGCAATCAAATCCGGCTGAAGCTGATAGGCCTGGTCGGTCGGCACACAAACGGCCTTGCAGCCGGCCATTTCGATCGCCATCTCATGGTTGAAATAGTAAGGCGTCTGGAGAATGACCTCATCGCCGACGTTGGCGACCGCGAGGAGGGCATTCATGAAGGCCATGTTGCCGCCGGCGGTGACGACGAGGGAATTACCGTGACCAACGCGAATGCCATTTTCCGCCAACAGTTTCTGAGTGAGGCTTTCCAGTAATTCCGGGACTCCACCAACGAGCTTGTACTTGTGATTGACTGGATCGGCAAAGAAACGATCAATCGCCTCGCGCGCCTGCGCCGGCGGTCCGTAATGCACGACGCCCTGCCCCAGCGAAATCGTTCCCGGATGCTGGCGGATCAACTCCCCCACCACCGGAATCACCGGCGATTGCACTCGCTCCATCCGCAGCGATTGACTAAAGGTTTCGCCTCGATCGTGCATGGCCTTAGCATATCCGAAGGATGGCAGACAACGGAAATCCAGTCGAATACACCTCGCGCCATGACGCCCTTTTTTGGGTAGCGTCGCTCCCGCAGAGGCGCGAGTGGAGCTAGACTGAAAGAGCCGCGCACGAAGTAAGCGGATTGGCTCTTTTCGATCATCCACTCGGTGCTCGTCATTGCCCTTTGGCGCTTTGCTCGTTCAGCAACCCGCGATTACTCATCCATTCCAGCATCCGCTGCGGCCAGGTCGAGCAGGGATTTTTACTTGGCTTCATTCCAAATCCATGCCCGCCGGCGGCATAGATGTGAAGCTCTGCCGGAACCTTGGCGTGCTTGAGTGCAAGATAGAGATAGACGCTGTTCTCGGAATTCACCGGATCATTGTCCGCCTGCACGATGAACATGGGCGGCGTGTTGGCCGACACGCGAATCTCCGGCGAAAGATCTGCCGTCCCGCGCTTGATCACGCCGCCTGGATAAATCGGCACGGCAAAATCCGGGCGGATGTCCTGCTTGTCGATTTCGTCGATAGGCGGATAGGCGCGCTTGTCGAAATTGGTGGAAGTGGCAGCGGCAAGATGACCCCCCGCGGAAAAACCAAGGATGCCGACGCGATGCGGGTCGATCTGCCACTCAGTTGCCTTGGAGCGAACAATCGACATCGTGCGCTGCGCATCCTGCAATCCCGGAAGATAGCGAGGCGTCCCCTTTGGCGCCGGCACGCGATATTTCAGAACGATGCCGGTGATGCCCTGCGATGCCAGC
>JANWHF010000071.1 GCA_025450555.1 Tepidisphaeraceae bacterium
ATTTCGCCCCGGCACGTCAATCCTTAGAGCAAATGGGTGGATGAACGGACTCACCAAGCTTTCTTTGCGTGGATGTCCTCAATCCAGTAGAATTCACGACCGAGGCAAAAAAATCGGGGCCATTGGGACGGGTGCTTCAGGATCTCCTTCATGCAATGATGTTTTGGATTTGTCTTTGTACCGCTTAAGTAGGCGGAGAGGGTTTGAACAAATGCGAGCGCTCAGATTCCTTTGTGCATCGATACTTGGTGCGTCCATCCTTTGTGTCAGCGCTTCGCAAGCTAACGCAGATTCATATTCCGTGACCGAAATCGCCGGCAGCGGAAGCTTTGGCTATGCCCTTAACGCATCGGGCGAAGCAGCCGGCTTCCTGTTTTTTAAAACCCAGCCCATTACATTTCACACTTTTTTCTATAGTAACGGAACGACGACCGACCTCGGGTCGATGGGTGCGCGGTCCAGCGTTGGCATGGCACTGAATGAGGCAGGGCAGATTGCGGGATACCTGACAATCACTGGCGGCGTTGAGCACGCGTTTGTTTACAGCAATGGCATTGCTACCGACCTTGGAACGTTCGGTGGAACCTCCAGTTTCGCCACGGGTATCAATTCATCGGGTCAAGTCACCGGATATGCGGAGACGAGTTCGGGGTCTTTCGCGTTTATCTACAACAACGGCCTGATGACCAAGATTCCGACACCAGGCGCGGGTGACAGCGTCGGCAACGCTATTAACGATGCCGGGCAGGTCGCTGGCGATTATGCCGGTCGCGGCTTTATTTACAGCAATGGTGTTTTCACGCAATTGGGATCGCTCGGTGGCAACGGAAGCAGCGCACAAGCCATCAACGCATACGGCCAGGTTGCGGGGTATTCGTATCTGAGCAATGGCATCTTCCATGCTTACCTGTACAGCAACGGCACGATGACGGACTTGGGATCCCTCGGGGGTAATAGCTATGCCTACGCTCTTAATGATTTGGGCGAGGTCGTCGGCTCGACCGACTCTGCATCGAGTCAGGGCGACGCCTTTGTTTATCGCAATGGGACTATGACGGACCTGAATTCGCTGATCGGGAGTTCCGGCGTCAGCCTTTGGCGAGCGTCCGGCATCAACGACGCCGGGCAAATCGTGGCCAACGGTTTCGATTCCTCTGGAGTCAGCGGAACTTTCCTGCTGACCCCTTTGCCGCTGCCTTCGAGCGCATGGGCAGGGCTGGCGCTACTTGGCTTGCTGGGAATCAATCAACTCCGGCTTTGGCGCGCCAAGGCAAAGGCGTCGACACACCTTGCCCGGCCTCATTTTGAATAAACGCTTGTCGCGGTTTTGAGAAACAAATCTCGCGCGGCCCATTGGTCGCCGCTGGTGCATTGGACCATGAAGACGGCAACCATGCCGGTCTTTGGATTCACCGACAAATCGGTTCCGTACGCGCCATCGTGACCGAACATACCATTGCGAAGGTGGTAGCCGAGGCTGTAATTGATCTTGGTTTTGCCAGTTTGTTCTTTACGCAATTCATCCATGGCGGCGTGTGATAGATATCGCTTTCCGTCGAGCTGGCCGTCGTTGGCGAGCATCAGTCCATAGCGGAAAATGTCGTGCGTCGTGGAAAACAATCCGCCCGCGGCTTCGGGATAGCGGTGAACGCGGTCGCTGTATGGCTTGGTAAGAAAGGTGATGCCGCCGCGGGCATAGCCGGTCTTTTGCTTGTTGGGGCCATACGCGCCCGCCAGCCGGGCGATCTGCGAATCGCTCGGCCAGAAGGTGGTTTCGTTCATCTCCAGCGGATCGAAAAAACGCTGCTGAAGGAATTGCTCATAAGGCAGGCCGCTGACGATCTCGACGACGCGGGCCGCGATGTTCATGCCCTGGTTCCCGTATTGATATTTCTCACCGGGTTGCCATTGAAGGGGGCCGGTCACGGAACTGATCGCGCGAGCCCTGAGCGGCGTGCGATCGGCGCCGATCGTCTGCTGTAGTTCCGACATGCCCGTCAACCCGCTGGTGTGGCTCAGCAGATGCCGGATCGTGACGGGCGTTGTCACGGGCTTCAGAAGGACATGCGATTCATCCTTCTCTTCAATGACCATCCATTTATTAAGCTGCGGGATGAATTTGGTGACCGGATCATCCAGGCTCACTTTGCCTTCGTCCACCAGCATCATGATCGAAGCACCGACGAACATCTTCGACATCGAGGCGACCCAAAAGACATTGTCCTCGCTGATCGGCTTCTTCGCCTCGACATCCGCGTAACCCATCAGGTTGCGGTAGTGAACCTTCCCCGTTTTGTCGCCAATGATGGCGATGACGCCCGCCAGCTTGTACTGGTCAAAATAAGGTTTCAAAGCCTCCAACACATCCGGACTGGCCGGTGGATCGCTCTCCGCCGCGCTCGTGGCGCCCGATGAAAACAGCAATGCGAACACCACCGCGACGCATGCGAATCTGCTTCTCATGAATTGCTTTCTCTTTCCTTCATCCATACCGCGATTAGACTTCGAAATTGTCCCCGGCCTCACAAGGATAGAACATCCGGGGGGCAAGAAGTTTAAAAACGCGCTCGGCGCACAAAATCTTCATCGAAGAAAAAAGCATTGACATGCCGCTGATTATTTATATAAATAATTAAATAGAAGGCGAAGGCCGCATGAAATCTAGACGGAAAACACCCAGTTCCGATCCACTTTTTGATCAGCTGACGATCCTGCTCGATCAGCTCGACAAAGACCCGCCAGCCCGGCGCCGAAAGGGGCCGGGCAGACCGACGAAGCATCAGGCCCATACGACGCCGGTGATCGTCCACCTGTACACCTCGCAGGTGCACTGGCTCGATCAATATGCAGACATGATTGCCGCGATGCGCCCGGACAATGCGCATCTGAGCCGGGCGGAGATTATCCGCGGCCTTCTGCTTGGGCTGGGGCGGTTTGCGATCAGCGTGAGCTTGCCGCTGCCGGATGATCGAGCGATCCAGTCCGAGCGCGATCTGCAACATGCGCTGGCACGATGCTTGGGAGCGCAGCCAAAACGGTAGGGGGCACCATGCCTCATGCGATCAACTGGTACGCAGGCTGGATGATGATCCTCGGGGGCGCTGTCAGCGGCGCCGCCCTGGGGCTGGGGTTTGGTCGCGAAGATTTCCTGGGCGGATATTCCAGTTGGCGCCGGCGCCTGGCACGACTCGGTCATATCGCGCTGATTGCACTTGGCCTGCTGAACATCGTCTTTGCGATCAGTCCCGTTGTGGTACGGCCTCTTTCCGGCCCATTGCTCATTTTTGGCGGCGTCGCGATGCCAGCCATCTGTTTCCTTTCGGCCTGGAAAAAATCGTTCAAAAAATTGTTTTTCATTCCCGTCGCCACGCTGATGGCGGCGGTGATCCTGATTCTGTTGAGCTGACTCTTTCTTAAAGGGGTAAGCCATGAAAATCGGCCTTCTTGCGATGAGCGGCGTGCGAGCGTACGACAAGAAACTGACGGACTTTGGCCTGACGTTGCCAGGGTTTGTCGAGCGATCCAAAGTGATCGCATCGCTCCCGAGCCTCGGCCTGCTCTATCTGGCCGCGGTCACTCCGCCCGGACACGAGCTACGGTATTTTGAAGCGGAAGGAGATCTCCGCGAGCCCGCGGAAATTTACGATTGCGATCTGGTTGCCATCAGCACCTTTTCCGCGCAGTCCTTCGAAGCGTACGCCATTGCCGATCGACTTCGGGCGCGCGGCATCAAAGTCGCCGTAGGCGGACTTCATGCGACGGCACTCCCCGAAGAGGCAATCGACCGTGCCGACTACGTCGTTGCCGGTGAGGGCGAGCATGCCTGGCCGCAGGTTGTAGCGGCTGCCGAGCGCGGCGCCGGCTCCCGCATTTTCCGCGCGATTGAATTCGGCCCAGTTGATGTAAAGCGGCTGCCGATTCCTCGATACGACTTGCTGGAAGATCGCCCCTACAACCGCTTCACCGTGCAAACCACGCGCGGCTGCCCGTGGCATTGCGAGTTCTGTGCTTCGACTGTGATGCTCTCAAGCCGCTATCGCAAACGCCCCGTCGCTGATGTCGTGCGCGACATCCGCGCCATCCTGGCCGTGCGGCCCGGCGCGTTCATCGAATTTGCCGACGACAACACCTTTGTGGACAAGGAGTGGGGCAAAGAGCTTTGCGGGGCGATTGCCCCGCTGGGAATCAAGTGGTTTACAGAGACGGATGTCACGGTCGGTGAAGATTCGGAACTGCTCGCACTGATGCACAAGTCTGGTTGTCGGCAGGTTCTCATTGGCCTCGAGAGCCCCGGCCGCGAAGCTCTGGAAGGGATCGAGCTTCGAAAAAACCGTAAGGCCATGTGGAACGATCGCTATGCCCACGCGATTGACGCCATCCAGTCGCATGGCATCACTGTCAATGGCTGCTTCATTTTGGGCCTCGACGGCCACGACGAATCGATCTTCTCGGAAGTACTCGAGTTTTCTTTGGCGCGGAGCCTGTATGAAGTGCAGATCACCGTTCTGACTGCCTTCCCCGGCACGCCGCTCTATAACCGGCTCCTAAAAGCGGGGCGCATTATTGAGCCGGGGCGTTGGGATTTGTGCACGTTGTTCGATGTGAACTATCTCCCTAGTCCAATTACGCCCGACGAGCTGCGATCGGGCCTCTATTGGCTGGCCGAGCATTTGTATAGCTCTGAAACAACCCGGCGGCGAAGGCAGGGATTCTTTGAACAAATCAAAGGTGCTCGGCGCGCTACCTTGGCCAGTTAATTAATCGGGATCGTCGCTGACAACGAAAACCTGATTAAACGATCTCGCGCCAAGGGGAACGTTTCGGACGAAAGCGATTTGCCGACCGTCGGGCGAGAAGACGCAGGCTTCAGGGCGCGGAGCGGTTTCATCGGAATAGCGAGGCGTCAGGCGAGTACCGATGCCAGTATCGGCGTCGGTGATGAAAATACTGTTGTCCATGGCGTGCGCGATCGACTTGCCATCGGCACTCCAGGAAAAGGCCGAGGCGATGGGCCAGGGGTTGCGAGTGAGTTGATGGGGCGGTCCCCCAAGCGGGGAAACGGTCCAGAGTTGAACGATGCGGGCGTCGTCCTTCATGAGCATCGCGATGCGCGAGCCATCGGGTGAACTGCGAAGCCAATGGCGGGGACCCTGCAGGCCAGGGAATTTGCGGTTGGCGGTGAAGGTCAATCGGCGTTGCACGCAGCCTATAGGCGGAAAGGGCGCGCGAGTTTCGGTGCCGGCAAGCGGGCCGTCGCCGGCTTGCGTCAAGTCGACGGGAAGATCGACGATGAAGGCCTCGCTGATTGATCGTCCGTCGGCCGTGATTATTCCCTGGAATGCAATGGCGTGGCGTTGGCGCGTGCCATCCGCCTTGAGATAACCGTGCGTTCCCACCCATCCTTCTTCAAAGCCCCGGCTGATTTCGTCGGAGCCGGGGCGGGGAGTCGCGGTGGTTCGCGTGACGAGAACGCTGAAGAATTCTCCATCGTGGTTGCGGGGATGATTGCCACTGACATGCACCGGTCGGCCGCCGATCGCGACGCCAATGTTGCGCTGGTTCACATCATTGCCAGCTGATGCATCCCCGAACTGTGCCAGCAGATGATCTTCATAGGTAAAGCTGACCCAATTGCCATCGGGACTGAAGACATGCACGTGGCTGCCGCCTCGAAGCGCGCCGGGCGTGAAAGGGGGAATGATATCGCGCGCATCCATGTGGATCGCAATACCCGGCGCCGTGGCGCTCACGATCAACCCCTGACGATGAAATGCACAGTATTGCCAGTCCAGCGTCGGATCTTCAGGCCCGAGAATGAAGATGACTCGATCATCGATTGGATTGCACGTCGCGACGCCACAATGCGCGCCACGCTGCGAGCGATAGAGCACGCGGACCTCGCCAGTCTCGACGTTCACCTGCTCGATCGTCGAGCCGTCGAAGATAGACCCGGCGGGATCGGATCGGGTGTCGTAGACAATCCATTTTCCGTCGGGCGACCAGACGCCGATGTTGGTGAGGACGTGATTCTTTGGCTCGCACGTGATTTGCCTGACTTCAGCCATGGAAGGATTGCCCAAGAAATCTCACGAGGCCATTGCTCTCGACTGGAGGGCGGCAGTCCTCTGCCGCCGCGAGTTTACCATAACCGACGCGCACCGATTGTGGATGACTCAAAAGAGCCGCGCACGAAGTAAGCGGATTAACACGAGACTGCGCCAATCCGCTTACTTCGTGCGCGGCTCTTTCAACATCGAACCATTCGCCGCGTCGAAGGAGCGACGCCCGCGACGCCCTCCAAAGCACTTCGCGCATCAGCACCCACCGCAGTCATTTGGCCAGTGTCGCGACCAATCTCCAGACCAGATGCGGGGAAAGCGCGCGAGGCTGGGTGCGATTGAAGTCGTCCACGAGCTTGTCGAAGCGCTGCGAATAGGGAAGCCGATCGCGCTTGCCCAGATCGTCGCCGAGCATTTTCCGGAGCGCCTCTCGATCTTCCGCAGAGACCTCGGGTGGCTGGCTGCGCGCTTCACCGAGCTTTGGAAGCTTGCCGCCTTTTCTCAGGTTCAGCAGATGCCGCCAAACCTCGGCTCGCGTCGGCGGTGGATCGCCCAAGGCGCTCGAATAACTTGAAAAAAGCGATTCGAAATGAGGCGTGTAGGGCAGATCGTCTGCCGTCCGCCCGATTTTCTGATAGGCCTGAATCAGCGCCTCCCGCTTGACCGGCACCCGCACCTCCATGCCGGCAAACAATGAGCCGGCTGGCTTGCCATCTTCAACCGCGTCAGGATTTGCATTGTGCGCGCTTCGATCCAATAGGAGCAGCACGGTTCCAAAAGGATCTTTCACGGTTGCGCGGTAGCCGCGGGCAACTTGCACGGGAGGCGAGGTAAAGGTGAGCTTGAGTTCATTTCGTCGGCGGTGAAGATCGCGCACATCCTCGACCAGCCAGTAAATTCCCTCGGCCGGCAGATCTGGATCATCGTGCAGAACCAGCTCCGTCTTCCCATCGCTTAGCCCCAGGCTGGCCAAGTGTGTATCGTGACGATGAACTTTCAGCCCCAGCACGTCGCGGTAATATCGAACCGCGCTTTCCAGCGCCGGCACGCGGATCAGAATGCGATCGACCCGTTGCAGCATTGAAGGAGGATCTTAACTCTTAACACTATTTTTCGGGTGCAAAGCTCTTGTCTGCCCAGTTTAGCCGCGACGCGGTAGCGGAGCGCTTTCTGCAACCCCAGAGGGAAAACGCTCCGCTGTCGCGTCGCGGCTAAACCCGGCGGTACTTGCGTTTCTCTCTGCTCCTTGCGCGTCCGGCTCGTCGTCATCTCGTTCCATTTCTTCCTGTTCGCGCTCGGTGGGGGCGTGATAACCGCCGCGGAGGACGAAGATGCCGGCCACGAGATTCCACAGCATCTGCGCGATGCGAATCGACATGGCCAAAGCAATGGCCTGGCTGACGGTGACGCCTTGCCGGGCGGTGAGGACGACCGCAAAGCTTTCCATGACGCCTACACCCTGCGGACTGATCGGAATCGCCCCGACCAGCGCCAGCACTGGAACGACCGTCCAGTAGTAGAGCAGATTCATCTTGAGGCCAAACGCCATGCCGGCCAGCGTGGCTGAGATGATCGTGGTGATGTGGACCGGAAACGTCATGACCAGTGCCGTGCCCGCGGCGAGGGGACGCTTGCCATAAAGTTCCATCGCCTCGACCGCATGATGCACGTGCCGCTGCATCGGCAGCTTTTTGAGGAGCCATTCGAGACCGGTCAGGCGCCGCCAGGTTGGATGGTAAAAGACGACCAGACCAACAATCGTCAGCAGAATCAGCAGCCCACAGACGATGGCGACGCGCCGGCAATCGGGGACGTGCCACTGGACTGAGGCCATCACACCACCCAGCAGCACCAAAGCCAGCAAACCGATCACGCGATCGACGATCACCGAGAGCACCGCGCGCACTTTATGGGTCGTATGTTTTGCGGCGTAGTAGGCTTTGATCAGGTCGCCACCGGTCGACCCGGGCATGAAGGTGTTGTAGAACGCGCCGACCATGTTGATCACGAAGGTGCGCGACTGCGTGAGGTGAATGTCCATCGCCTGCAGCAGCAAATGCCATCGCCGGCTGGTGATCAGGTAAGTCAGCGGCATCAGGAGCAATGCCGCGATGAAATAGGTGAGGTTGGCCTGCTTCACGAGCCGAATAAGCCCGATATCGACCAGCGGGTAAGGCACGGTCATCTCGTAGCCACCAACGACTGACTCCGGACCGATTCTGTGTGCTTTCTTTGTGCTCGGATCGCGCACGAGCAGTTCCTTGGCCTGTTTTCCTGGGCCGCCCGTTGCGCCAGGACGGATCGCCAGCAGCTTGGCCGATTCGATATTGCCGTGCGCATCCCAAAGCTTGACGGTGCGCTGGCCGGGTCGCGTCCAGACTTCATCGCGATCGATAAAATGATCGCGCGGGGACGGTGCATCGGCCCGCGTATCGTAAATCTCAAATCGGCTGGCATCCGGGGCCGGATCGTGCAAAACCGGGACGGCCACAAGCTCATTGCCTCGATCGACCAGCAGCAGCCGATCCTGGAAGGAAGTGTTGGCCAGCACCCATGCGATTCCCGCGACCGCCACTCCCCATCGCAGGACGAACATCAACCATTTTTTTGTCGAAGGTGTCAACACGTAATTATTGCTCTGTCATCCTTGAAATCCGGCCAGCCCTATCGGCCCAACCTCTGCAACTGATTATCGGCCAAGGCGTCGCAAAGAGCCTGCTCCCGATATAAAGGCGGCTACTGTACCGTCTGCCGGTCCGACCACAACCACCTCGCAGTCGCAATGAATACGCTATAGGTGGCTGGGTTGATCTTCCAAAGTTTCGCCAACAAAAGCGGCGTTAGGATTTTCGAAAAATATCTTGACACTCTCCGTGATCGTGCATTTTCCCCTTGCGAAAAGCGCGTGTAGGATCGCAGGTGCTTATGCAGTAATGATTTAAAGTAAAAGGGCGGACCTGTGTTGCGCGTCAATACGTCCCGAGAAACGGCCCGCATGTCTCACCTGTTCTGGAGAGAAATTGACGTTCATCTAGCACATTAGTTATCAGGTTGTCTCAGAGGAGCGTTCCCGGAACCTACATGAAGCCACTTCGTTTGCTTGTTCATGCATTTGGCCCGTACGCGGGCGAGCTGGCTTTGGATTTTGTGGATCTGAAGGGGCGGACTTTTTTTCTGATCAATGGGCCGACCGGCTCGGGGAAGACCAGCATTCTCGATGCCATCTGCTTTGCTTTGTATGGCCAAAGCTCGACTGCCGATCGGCAGCCGCGCCAGCTTCGTTCCGATTATGCCGACGCCTCGCTTCCAACCGACGTGCGGCTTGATTTTGAAATCGGCGACGCTCGATATCGCGTCGAACGGAGTTTGGAATTTGAACGTTCCAGCAAGAAGGGCGGAGGGCGAGTCACGCAGCCGGGCGAAGCGACGTTATGGAAGCAGGATGAATCGGCCCGCGTTCTGGCGAGCGGTTTGGAGAAGGTCACACAAAAGATCGAATCGATCATCGGCTGCAATGTGGCGCAGTTCAGGCAGGTGGTGATGTTGCCGCAGGGACGTTTTCAGGAATTCCTGATGTCCCGGTCGGCCGATCGCCAGAAGATTCTCGAGTCGCTTTTTGGCGTTCATCTTTACGCCCAAATCGAAGCCGCACTCAAAGAGGCGGCGGACGACTCAAAGCGAAAAATTGACGCAATACAACAGAGCGAATCCGAGCTACTGGTTTCGATTGAATCGAACAACGTCAGTGAGGCCAAAGCAACGTTGGCGGCAAGAGCAGGTGAACTGGAAGCACTCTGCCTGCAAACCGCCGATCTGCGGACTGCGCGACAAAAATCGCAGGAGCGTCTGGCGGCCGCGCGTATAAATGAGCAGAAGCTTGCTGCCCGCGATAAAGCGGCCGCGGAATTGAAGGATTTGGAATCGCGGCAAGAGGAATTTGCCGCAATGCAGGCAAGGCTATCGAAAGCAAATCAAGCACTGCCGCTGATCGATCTACAGGCCGACGTCAAACGTCTCCAGCAAGCTGCCGACGAGGCAAGTCAAGCCCATGCCGTGGCGTTCGAGCAGGTCAAGGCACGGCAGGCAGCCGTAGCTGTGGCGCAAAATGATCTCAAAGCACAGCAGTCGCGAGAGTCGGAGTGCGTGGCTTTACGTCGGCGGATCGAAATGCTGGAGGGGCTTGCTAAGAAGGTTGCGGATCTCGACGCGGCGCTCGCGACGCTGCGTAAATGCGAGGCCGACGATGAGCGATGCAAGCGCGAGCAGGCGTCGGCGGAAAAAGCTCTGCGGCTGCAGCGAGAATCGCTTCAGCAAAAAAGGGAATCGATGGCCGCTCTTGAATTGTCGGCTGCAACGCTGAAGGAGCGTTCGCTGGCGTTGACCGAAGCACGTCGAATCGCCGAGGCCAAAGCCAATCTCGAGCAGCAGCAAGCTCGACTTGGGCAAACCCAGCAGCGGCTGCAGTGCGCCCGGCAGCGGCTGCAAGAGAATCAGGTAAAAATCCGCGCAGCGGAAGAGAAACTCAATCGGCTGCACACAGTCTGGGCATCATCCCAGGCGGCAAGTCTCGCTTCGGAACTTTCCCAAGGCACCGCCTGCCCCGTTTGCGGTTCGACCCATCATCCTGCGCCGGCGGTTGCCGACGCGCAAGCGCCCCGGCAAGAGGATCTCGATTCGGCAAAGCGGGAGTATGACGAGCTACTGCAATCTCAGGCTGCAATTGAGCGGGAACAATGGAGTGCGGAATCTGAAATCTCCGCTGCCGGTGAGGTGGTGCAACATCTTGAGACTTCGATTGGCGCTCATGCGAAAATGAGCGCGCAAGAGATCCGAGTAATGATCGCTCGTCTCGAATCGGATTTGAAAATCGCGACTGACGCAGCCAGAAAAGTCCAGGAGTCTTCTGGTGAAATCGAATCGCTCCAGGCAAAGGAGCAATCGGCCGTCGCGCGATGGGATCTGGTTAATATTCAGGCCAGCCAGGCGGCTGCCGACCTGAAAGTTGCCCGGGCACTGTCTGCCGAGCGCGAAGCCTCGATACCGCCAGATCTTCGTTCTGTCGCAGCCTTGGATGAAGCCCGGACGACCGCCAGCGCAGAACTTTTCAAAATGGATGAATCGCTGAAGAAGGCGCAGGACGGTTTGCTACAAGCGATCAACGCACACTCTGCCGCGATAGGAACTGAATCTTCGGCTCAGAAAAACGCCGCTAACTCCGCAGGGCATGCCCGTCTGCGCCAGCTTCAATTCACCAATCGACTTTCATCAGCCGGGTTTGCAAGTGTCGAAGAATTCGATGAAGCCAAGCTCTCTGATTTGAAACGCAGCGAGCTTGATCAGCAGATCCAGGACTATCACATCGCGCTTCAAATCGCGCGGAAGCGCCACGAACAAGCCTGTGAAGAAGGCAAAGATGTGATTCGGCCGGATATCCCCAGCCTCGAAACACAAGATCGCCAGGCCCAGAGCGCACTGGAAGATGCCGTTCGGCACGAAGAGGCGCTGCGACAAAGGCAATCGCATCTGCAAACTGCCATCGATCGGATCGAGGCGCTGGCAACAGAGTTGGCATCCCAGGAGGCGCAGTTTGCGCAGGTGGGTCATCTGGCTGAAATCGCAGGAGGGCGAAATCCGTCGCGCATGACTTTTCAGCGGTTTGTCCTGGGGCTGTTTCTCGATGAAGTTCTCGGTGCGGCTAATGCGCGCTTCACCATCATGAGCCGAGATCGATTCACGTTGCAGCGATCCCTCGAGCCGCTTGACGCTCGTAGCACTGGCGGGCTGGATTTGCAGGTATTCGATCAATCGAGCAGCACGGCGCGCGCTGTTGGAACGCTTTCGGGAGGAGAGATGTTTCAGGCGGCGTTGTCTCTCGCGCTTGGGCTTGCCGATGTAGTCCAGGCGCGGGCCGGGGCAATTCGGCTCGACACCATGTTCGTCGATGAAGGATTTGGTTCGCTCGACTCCGAGGCAATGGATTTGGCGATCTCCGCCCTGCGGGACCTGCAAACTGGCGGGCGTCTGGTGGGAATCATCAGTCATGTTTCGGAACTGAAGGAATGGATCGATACACGGCTTGAAGTTGTCGCTGGCCCCCGCGGAAGCGAGGCTTACTTCCGTCTGCGATAAAGGTCCAACGTCTGCTATAATGACGAACCGCGGTGAAGCTGCTGATTTGCTGCTCTTTTCCAAAAAATGGGTTGCGAATTGACACGGGTTGAAGTGGATGTTGAAGCAATAGCGGCCTTTCTATACGATATAATGATCGGGGAGCAGAGAGGAGACCGGCGGTTCGCGTGGAATCCCGGTTGAGGCAGTAAGGGGATATGACCAACGCTATTGCGTCATTTACGAACGTTGCCAGAGCGCTATTACGCCAAGGCGGCGACAGAGGGTAGCTCATGGGAAACGATCACCCCGAGATCTCCGAAGACAGCCGGAATGTGCTCGATGCGATTCGTCGGATCGTGCAAGTTTTGCGCAAGACGGCCCAGACCGCGGAAAAAAAAGTTGGGCTTAGTGCCGCGCAGCTGTTTGTCGTACGCAAACTCGCTGAGACGCAGATGCTCTCGGTGGGGGAATTGGCCCAGCGCACCGCGACCAGTCAGAGCTCCGTGTCTGAGGTCGTTCAGCGCCTGGTGACATCCGGCCTGGTATCGCGTCAGCGCTCGGCGCGCGATGCCCGCAGCGTCGAGCTCACTTTGACCGAAACAGGTCGCGAACTGGCGGCTCGTTCGCCCGCGGCTGTCCAGGACAGCGTGTTGGAAGGGCTGAACCGGATGAATCCTAATGACCGGAAGCAGCTATCCAGGTTGCTGGGCATTTTGATGGATGAGGTTGGCATCGCACATATCTCGCCGACGATGCTTTTTGAAGAAGAGAAGTCACCCGAGACGGCTGACAAATAAATCCAGTTCCCTGCTCGGCTCTACCGCGCTTTAATGTAACGGAAGGCAGCTTTTGGCCCCTACTGGGCAAGTTTGACACTGCCTTGACCCACCCCTACATTCCCGCGTGATGCAGAAGATTTGTATTTTGGGGATGCTATGGGCGATTTGCTGTGCAGCGGTTGCTTGCCAGCCCAGCCCACACCCGCGCACATCTGAAGAAGAGCAGATGTTCGGGCCGGCGTCGATGCGCATCCACCCGGCCTTCACGCAGGTGAAAGATTGGACCGGTGACGGCAAGCCCGATGGCATCGAAGCAGTGCTGGAATTCGACGACCAGTTCGATGAACCAACGCGGGCGTCGGGCACCGTGCGATTTGAGCTTTGGTATTACCGCGACACCGATCCCCAGCGGATTGGCCGGCGAATTTCTGAGCCGTGGACCTTCAGCCTTGCCGATCGCGAACAGCAAATCGCGCATTGGAACCCCGCCGTGCGGGCCTACAGCTTTCAATTGCCCTATGACAAGATCAATCCCAAGAGCCGATATGTCCTGACTGCGCAGATGGATTTGCCCAAGGGAAGGCTTTTCGACCAGTTGATCATAGAATCCGGTAAGGACTCCAGCGGCTCGGCCCATCATGTCGAGCATGCGCCGACCGATGCACCTGGTCACAACCATTGACAACCGCCTGCTTGAACTTGAGCCGGTGCCGACCCTGCTGGCGCGCATCGCCGCAGAACGTTCTGCGCATTTTGCAGCGGGTCGTCCCATCCGCGTCAGCCGAGCACCTGGCCGGCTGGATGTAATGGGAGGCATCGCCGACTACACCGGATCATTGGCCTGCGAACTACCCATCGACCGCGCAGCCGCGATCGCGATTCAGCCGCGGGACGATCGCCAACTGAATTTCTTCAGCTTCAATCTAGCCGACCAAGGCCTGCCATCTGCCTTCCAGATTTCGCTCGATATTTTGGCCGGCCAGTCGATTGAGGTTGTGCGCCGCGAATTTGAACAGCCGGCAAACAGGTGGGCCGCATACCTTGCCGGATGCCTTGTCATTCTGCATGAACAACAGTGGATCAACCTGAATCATCCACAAGTCAGCGGCCTGAATGTCGCGCTTTTCAGCACAATACCGATGGGGGCTGGACTCGCATCTTCCGCGGCTATTGAAGTCGCCATGACGATGGCTCTTCGCGACCACTTCAACCTCACCCATCCGGCATCGGGGCGATTACTTCGCGTGATCAATACTGGAGGCGGGCCATCGGGCGTGTTTGGCCCGCTGGAGTTGGCGCAGCTTTGCCAGGAGGTTGAAAACCGAATCGTCGGCGCGCCCTGCGGAATCATAGATCAGGCAGCCAGTTGCCTGGGTGAAGCCGGCAAATTGATGCGGATGATCTGCCAGCCACACCAGCTCGAAGCGCCGCTCTCAGTGCCTGTTGGAATGCGCTTCGTCGGAATCGACAGCAATGTGGAACGTTCTGTGGCGGCAAGCGCCTATCGTCACACGCGCTGCGCGGCCTTCATGGGCCACAAGATCATCCTTGAAAAGATGCGGCAAATGGGTCAGGCAGCCGGCCGAAGGCTGGTTGCCGATCCGATGCGCGGTTACCTGGCCAATCTCGATCCGGATGATTACAAGCGGCTCTTTCGCGCAACACTGCCTGAGAGCATGAGCGGCCGGGATTTCATCGATGAATTTGGCCAAACGATTGATTCCGCCACGATGATCGAGCCCGATGTTCAATACTCGATCCAACATGCCATGGATCATCATGTCCTTGAAGCACGGCGTGTGAGAAAATTTGCGGAATTCGTCGAACAGGCGTGCGCCACCGAAGAAAGGCATCGCAAGGGCAGCGCCTTGGACCGCGCGGGCCATCTCATGTATGCCTCGCACCAGTCCTATTCAATGGACGCAATGCTCGGTGCGCCTGAAACCGACCTACTGGTCACCCTGGCGCGGCAGCGCGAGCGAGCCGGGATTTATGGGGCACGCGTTACGGGCAGGGGTTGTGGAGGCGCGGTCGCGATACTCTGCGACCAGTCACCCAATGCCGATGCGGCAATTGCGCAGATCCTCAATGAATACCAGAATCGAACAAAGCTCATGCCGACGCTGGTAAACGGCAGCAGCCCAGGCGCATGGCACGTGGGCACCACCATGGTGCCATAAGCAATCCGATGGCGGGCTCAAGAATACTGTATTTTCTGAGCTCATTTTGAATTGAATCTGGCGGGCGATGAGAGTAATGAATCCCATTGATGCTCGCTTTGCAATCGCGGTTTACTGGCGCAACCGCGTCCGCGCCAGATTATGGAGAAATTCTTTTTTCGGAGGACTGGAGCCAGCTTAAACGCTGGCGAAGAAAGGTATTGGCCCCGATCTATCGACTGCCGGATCGGGGCATTCTTGGTTTAACGCCTCTGCGCACGCACATCCTTGTCTGCGGCTTTCCCCGCTCGGGGACAACCATGCTGCAGATGATGCTCGAAAATGGCTTGCCCCAGGCGCGTCGATTTGGCCGGGAAGTAGGGGGCTGGCGCGCGGCAACCTATAGCTGGCGCAATCATTCGATCGTAATCTCGAAAGTGCCGCACGATGTATTTCGGCTGGAACAGCTTCGCAAATTCTACAATCCTCGCCCGGCACAGCTTCGCGTCATCCTGATGCAGCGTGATCCGCGGGATGTGCTTACTTCCCGTCGCACGCTCCAAGGCAAAGAAGATTACGTCGTTAGTCCGCGGCGCTGGCAGCGCTATTTCAAATCTTTCGTCCAGGAGCGGGAACGCACGGATGTCCTGGTGATTCGATATGAACATCTCGTCGCGGACGTCGCCGCCCATCAAGCGCAGATCGAACAATTTGCCCGCCAGCAGATGGCCGTGCCTTTCACTGAATTCCACACCATCTCGCGCCCTGATTTCGACACCGCCACGCTCAACGGTCTGCGGCCCGTCGAAAGTTCGGTGATTTCCCGATGGCGCAGTCCGGCCCATCGCGAGCGCATCGAGCAGATGCTCGTGCAGCTACCCGAGCTGCCGCATGCCCTGATCGACCTCGGGTATGAGAACGACGATCGCTGGATCGAGCAATGGAGATCGAATGAAGGAAGCGAGCTGAGCGCAGCTCATTCTTGAATAGATGCTTTCGACCGGCGCAGTCAAAGGCAGGTGGATGATCTCCATCTGCCTTTCATTTTTAATGGCTCCAGAGCCTTCTGATGCCATCGGGTGCCGTTAAAATGAATCCAGTTCGCGATTAACATTGAGTCTGGACTGCAATATCAAAGGGGGGAGGGATGCTGGAGAGCTTGGATGCGCAAGGCGTGTCGAATGCAAATAGTGGTGGCGGCAGGGATTGCCGCAATGGTGGGGCTGGCTGGCCATGCTTATGCCGCCAATCAAAATAACCCTGCTGGTGAAGAATTCTTCGAGAAGCAAATCCGGCCGGTATTGAGCGACCATTGTTTTGCCTGTCACGGCGCTCATGCCAAATCCCTCAAGGGCCAACTTCGGCTCGATAGCTGGGCAGGCATGCAGCGAGGCGGAGAGAGCGGTCAATCGGCAGTCGTCGCCGATAGCCCCGATAAGAGCCAGTTATTGATCGCGATCCGTTACACGGATACCGGCACCGCCGATCGCGATCCCTTGCGGATGCCTCCAGCCAAGGCCGGCCATAGCCAGAAGCTTCCTGATTCGGTGATTTCTGATTTCCAGCAATGGATCGAAGCTGGAGCGCCGCATCCGAAAAGCTTCGACGAGCCACCGAAGGAAATCGCATCAGGTGAATCAAACGCTCCGAGTGAACACTGGGCGTTCAAAAAGCCAGTTGAACCAGCCATCCCGATCGTTAAAGATACCGCGTGGGCGAAGAATCCAATCGATAACTTCATCCTTGCGAAGCTCGAAGAAAAAGGGCTGACGCCTTCGGCTCCTGCCGACCGGCGCACGCTCATTCGCCGGGCCTATTTTGATCTGGTTGGTCTGCCGCCTTCACCGCAGGAAGTGGCCGATTTCCAAAACGATTCATCGCCAGATGCTTTTGCAAAGGTAGTGGATCGACTTTTAGCTTCCCCGCGCTATGGCGAGCGGTGGGGGCGCTATTGGCTCGATGTCGCGCGTTATGCAGACACGAAGGGCTACGTGTTTCAGGAAGAGCGGAAATACCCGTACGCCTACACCTATCGCGACTGGGTCATCAAAGCATTCAATGATGAAATTCCTTACGACCAGTTCCTGATCGATCAGATTGCCGCCGATCAACTTAATTTACCGGAGAAGGATAAAGGCACGCTGGCAGCAATGGGCTTCCTGACGCTCGGCCGGCGATTCTTGAACAGCAAGCCGGACATCATCGACGATCGGCTCGATGTGGTCTTCCGCGGCACGATGGCCATGACCATCGGCTGCGCCCGCTGCCACGATCACAAGTTCGATCCAATTCCAACCAAAGATTACTACTCGCTCTATTCGGTCTTCAACAACAGCGTCGAGCCGACCAATCTCCCGCTGATCGGCGAGCCGGAAGACACGCCAGCGTACCTGGCGTTCAAGAAGGAACTTGATAAGCGGCAAGCTGCTCATGACACGTATGTCCAGGAGAAGCTTCAGGAAACTCTTACTGAGCTCCGATCACCCAAGGTGATTGCTGCTTATCTGATGGCGGCGGCGACGCCCGAATCGCGACAAGCGAAGTCCGATGGCAAAGTACAGATCAATCGCTTTCTCGGCGCTCGATGGCGCGCTTTTCTGAAGCAGAAGGCGGATCAGAAAGATCCCGTTTTTGCCCTGTGGAGAAAATACGCCTCGGTTCCGGAAGGCAAATTTGCCGAGAAGGCGAGCGAAATCGCCACCGACTCTTCGGACAAATCCAACGCGTTGGTCAGCGAAGAATTTGAGAAGAATGCTCCGCAGTCGCTCAACGACGTCGCCAATCGATATGGTGAATTGCTGGGGCGATATGACAAGCCGGACAAGCTGGATGATGCCAATGCCGAGCAACTTCGCCAGGTTCTGCGCGGCGACGATTCGCCAGCCAAGTTGCCGGCAGGAGTGAATACCGATCGACTGCTTCGCCGTGATTTCCGGGATCATGCGACGCAGTTGCAGAAGCGCATCGATGAGTTCAAGGCCACCAACCCGGCTGCTCCGCCCCGGGCGATGGTGCTGGATGACTCGACGACAATTGAGCCGCAGCGCGTGTTTATGCGGGGAAATCCGAATAACGCCGGCCCGCCGGTGAAGGCTCACTTCCTGAGCGTCGTCGCCGGCCCCAATCCGCCGCTTTTCAAACATGGCAGCGGCCGCCTGGAAATGGCCAAGGCGATTGCCAGCAAGGACAACCCCCTCACTGCGCGCGTGATGGTCAACCGCATCTGGCTGCATCATTTTGGCCGGGGCATCGTGCACACGCCCAGCGATTTTGGCATGCGCGCCGATCCGCCGACGCATCCGGAGTTGCTCGATTGGTTGGCTATTCGATTCATGAAGGATGGCTGGTCAATCAAGGCGATGCACCGCTTGATCATGTTGTCCAGCGTTTATCAGGAATCGAGCCTGGCTAACGATGAAGCGATCAAGGTCGATCCGGTCAACGATCTGCTCTCGCACATGAATCGCCAGCGGCTGGATTTTGAATCCATGCGCGATTCGCTGATCTGGGTGACCGGTCAGATGGACCAGACGATGGGCGGCCGATCGGTGGACATCACCGTCGATCCATCGCCTCGCCGGCGGACGGTGTATGCTTTTATCGATCGCCAGAACCTTCCAGGGCTTTTTCGGAATTTCGATTACGCCAGCCCCGATGCCACCAGCCCGCGCCGTTTTTCGACGACCGTTCCGCAGCAGGCGCTGTTCATGCTCAACAGCCCATTCATGATCGAGCAGGTGCGAAGTGTGCTGGCCCGACCGGAGATTGCGGAGCAAAACGCGGCCGATGCGCGGATTGGTAAGCTGTATCAATTGCTGTTCGAGCGAGCGCCGACGCCTGAAGAGGTCACGCTGGGACGAACCTTCGTCGATTCGGAATCGACTCACGACACGCCGGTCGTGTGGCTATACGGTTATGGTCAATACGATCCCGCCGCTCAGCGCGTGACATCGTTCACGGCACTGCCCCATTTCACGGGGCGAGTCTGGCAGGGCGGCTCAGCGTTACCCGATGCGAAGATTGGCTACGCGAGCTTGACGGCCGATGGCGGTCATCCTGGAGATGATGCCCGTCACGCGGTGATTCGTCGCTGGAGATCGCCGATCGATGGATCAGTGCGCGTTTCAGGAACAATCACCCGGCCGGATTCTCGTGGCGATGGCGTCCATGCCACAATCGTCTCAAGCCGGCTGGGCGAAATCGCCAGTTGGAATGTGCTGCATGGCGAAGCGGAAACATCGATCTCATCGGTGGCCGTGAAGAAAGGCGATCAGATCGACTTTGTCGTCGATTGTCGAAGCAATCCGCAATACGACAGCTTCACCTGGGCGCCGGTCATTCGCTCGAATAGCAATGTGACCACAGCCGGCAGCGATGGGCCGGAGCAATGGAGCGCTGCTGCTCAGTTCAGCGGTCAGGAGAAATCGAAAGCCCTTTCGCCCTGGGAGAAGTACGTTCAGGTGTTGATGGAGAGCAACGAGTTTGTTTTTGTCGATTGATCGACAAGCGATGCGAAGCAAGGGAGTCAGAATTTATGATGCATCACACGCCAAAGCCTGAAGATTTTCTTCTGACCCGCCGGCAGATGCTCACCAAGTGCGGCATGGGCATGGGCGCGATGATGCTGGGAACCATGGTCAATAGCGCCATGGCGCAATCGCCGGCGGCGACATCCTCGCTTTCGCTCAATCCGCTGCAGCCGCGCGCGCCGCAGTTTGCGGCCAAGGCCAAGCGCGTTATCCACCTTTTCATGAATGGCGGCCCGTCGCACGTCGATACATTTGACCCCAAGCCGTCGCTGCTCAAATACGCTGGTAAGGCGCTGCCGATGGCGAATCTCCCGACTGAGCGCAAGACCGGAGCGGCGTTTCCTTCGCCCTTCAAATTCAAGAAGTATGGCAAGAGCGGGATCGAAGTCTCGGATATTTTCTCAAAGCTCGGTAAGCGCGTGGACGACATGTGCATCATCCGCTCGATGCATGCCGACGTCCCCAATCATGAGCCATCGCTGCTGCTCATGAACTGCGGAGAGCCCAGGCAGATCCGTCCATCAGTTGGTTCGTGGGTCACCTACGGGCTGGGCAGCGAAAACGAAAATTTGCCGGGCTTCATCGTGATGTGCCCTGGCGGATATCCGATTCAGGAATCGCAAAACTGGCAGGCCGGCTTTTTACCCGGCGTCTACCAGGGCACCTACATCGACAGCCAGTACACCGATATCAACAAGCTGATTCAATACGTTCACAGCAATTTCGCCACGCCCAAAGAACAAAGGCGCCAGCTCGATCTGCTTCTGGCGCTCAACCAGCGGCACATGGAGCAGCGCCAGCATGAGGCGCAGCTTGAGGCGCGCATCCAGTCGTTTGAAATGGCTTATCGTATGCAGGCCGACGCATCGGATGCCTTCGACACGAGCAAAGAGCCCAAGCACATTCTCGATCTCTATGGACCGGGAACTCAGGCGAGGCAGATTCTCACCGCCAGACGCTTACTCGAGCGCGGCGTCCGTTTCGTCCAAGTCTGGACCGGCGCGGGCCAGCCCTGGGACAGCCACGATGATCTTGCCGAGCATCA
>JANWHF010000072.1 GCA_025450555.1 Tepidisphaeraceae bacterium
ATAAAAAATCCCGCGCGAGACGGCCCTCGCGCGGGTTATTTGCTGATCAAAATTGAGCTAAAGCTGCTGGTACTTGTCCACATCCATCGTGTAGACGGAGGTGATCGTCCCGTCCTCGTTCTTCTCGATTTTCACGTGGAGCGTTCCGATCAGGCGAACGTAATCGCCCGTGAGTGGGAGCGCAGTCGGTGAGTGAGCAAAAACGCGCTCCTGAACGAGCGGCGGACCATTGAAGCAGCACTTGGCGATGTTGTAGACGAACTGGAAATCGCGCGATCGCATCGCCGACGATGGCGACCACATGAACCCCTCGAGCGCCACCTTCTGCCCATCGAGCTTCTGATATCGCGGCGGAACGTTATCGATCGTTCCATGGACGTTATCGAAATTGAAATAACCCAGCGCCTTGAGATCAACCTTCTTGTAGCTGCCCATGTCTTCGATGCCGCCGTTGAGCAGCAGGCGTGCGCCGGCATAGGTCGCCCAGATAAAGGGGGCCGAGATCACAGCAATAAAGAGCACCAGCCGAAGATTGATTTTGGATCGAGCCGGTTTAAAGGTTTCCATGGTTTTGCTCCTCTAATTCATCGCTCTGCGCAACCACTTAAATTCGGGGGCAGAAGCAATACCATTCCTTGAAGCTGAAGTGCCTGGACATTCTAACAGTCAGGCACCCAAATGTGAAGAATTTTCCTACTTCGGAGCCGGCTTAACGCTGCTCACGCCGACTTCAAAAATGCTGACGATGTAGCCATCGTCCTTCTTCTCTTCCACGTGCAGTTTTCCCTCGACGACGATCTCATCAGGCACGTAACTGACGGCCTTTCCCTTGGGGCAATTGGCCACGATCGTGTGCTGAATCTGCGGCGGCTGCCCAAAGCAGCAGGAAAAGAGGCTCGGGACGAGGGCGAACTGCGTGATGTTCTCGGCCTGGTCCATGGGAATCATGAAGCCACGCAGGCGGATTGTAGAGCCGTTCAGGCGAAGCACATCGGCCGGGATATTGCCGCCCTTGTCCTGATCATATTCGAAATTCCCCAGCTCCTTGATGCTCATCTCCAGCACCTGGCCGGATTTAGGAGCGGGATGGGGTTTGCGGGTTTCCGCCGACATGGGGATATCGGTCGGCAGCAGCAGATTGCCGGGCGAAGGCTGCGTGGAGGCCGGATCTTTCTTCGCGGCCTCGATGGCCTTTTCACAGACCCGAATTTTTTCCTTGATCGCCCCCGCCCGCGTTGGCTCACTCTTAAAGACGTCGGCCAGCTTCTTGTAGATCGGCAGTGCCTTCGCGTATTGGCCGCGGTTAAAGGCGGTATTGGCCGTGATTTCCAACTGTGCGGTCGAAGGCGGATTGGGATCGGTCGCCGTCTGGGCCAGAGCAGGCATGGCGGCACAGCAGAGGAACATTCCAGCCAGCACGACGGCAATCCGGTATTTCATAGGCCTTCTCCGAGAGTTATAGGACTTTACCGCAATCGGCACCCGACGTTTCCAGTCGGCTGGACCTGCAATTATACCCACTATTCGGCCGTCAGGTTCGTTGCAACCGGCGTTCGGTAGGCTTTCAGCCCCGGCACCAGTCCAGCGATCAGTGCGATCACTACCACGATGGCCAGGTATTTCCATTCCATGACATCGATCGAATGCCAATTGAATCCCTGGCCCACGCGCTGGTTAAGCTGCGACGAGGCCACCGCGCCCAGTGCATGGCCCAGAATCATACCCAGGATGCCGCCAAAGAGCCCGATCATACCGGCCTCCATGCAGATGAGTCCGAGGATCGTTGCGCGGGTGGCGCCCAAGGCCCGCAGAATGGCGATTTCCTTCTTGCGTGCCGAGATCGAGTTGTAAATCCCCACCAGGATTCCCACCGCCGCCACGATGCTGACCAGCAGCGCGATCACTTCCAGCACGAGGGTCGAACCGCGAAAGAACGTGTCGAAGAACTGCTGCATGACCTGTGCCGGGCTGACGGCCTGAATGCCCGGCAAGCCGCGGTTGGCGATAAAATACATCAGCTCGCCGCCGCTCACCCCGCCTCGCGATTTGATCATGATCGCCGAGATTTCCCAGTCCTGTTTGGGCGTGGAAACTGAAATGTAGTTCTTCTCGTGCGGCAGGCTGGGATCCAATTGATCCCCATATACCAGCGTATAAGGCGGCGGCCCCTCGTCGCCTGGCTGCTGGGCCTTGAGTTCCCGTCCTTGCTGGACCTGCGCCTGTTGCTTCAGACCCTTTTCGTGTTCCGCGATGCAATAAAAGCTAATCAGCGGAATGTAAAGGCACCGGTCGGCCGCGGTATGCGTGGGCTTGAGGATGCCGACTACTTTCCAATGCTCAGCATGAATATCAGGGATTTCGTTGGGGCCCGGATTCCCATGCGTGGCCTGGAACTGGTCGCCGATCTTGAGGCCGGTCTTTTGAGCGACTTCGCTTCCGATAACGGCTTCAAATTTCCAGGCGTGAAAGACCCGACCTTCGGCAATCTCGTAATTTGCGTCAGGTTTGTATTCCAGCGGACCGCCCTCAAAACCGATTGCTCTGACCACCGCATCAACAGCGGTTTCCGCGGCCTGTTGATGGGCAAATGCGCCGGAACCATTTCCCGATGACAGTGCCGCCTCGGCTGCATTCGATTCATCGATCGCCTTGTCCAAATCGAGGACTGCGGGTTTTCCGTAGAGCCACTTGCCATTGTCGGAGCCGATTTCGACGAAGGGAGTCGATTGCCGCTCGAAGTTCTGCATCTCCTGCTTCAGCGCGCTCAAAGTCGTCGTGGCTGATTTCTGTCGAGTCGCCAGATCGGCCGACGGATGTGCTGCATTCGCCTGCGTATCGAGCAGAATCTTGTGAAGGTCGTCGCTGGCGTCCATGAACTTCTGTTTGAGTGGCGCGACCGAGAGGAACATCTTGGGCGGCGTGCCGACGATCGGCCGGCTCTTGTAGGTGTCGCCGACGGCAATCGGAATCGCTGTGCGTACCCGTTTGCTGAAGTTGAATTCAGTCGAGCCTCGCGGCGGCCTCTCCTGATTGTTCAGCGCCTCGTAGATCCAGTACGGCACATTCCCCGGGCTTTTATCGATGTGGTAGACGGTGTTCATAACAAGCTGCGTGGCCGAGCCTTCACCAATGCCAACCAGCACGTCGTAGCCGTATTCGGTCTGACCAAACAGCGCCTCGCCCGCCCCCAGCATGAGGAACACCGCCACTGCCAGCGCCATGCCCAGCATGACCGACAACACTGTCAGCCAGGTCCCCAAAGCCCGCTGGCGCATCTGCTTGAAAACCAGTTGAAAGATATTCATGGTGACCCAGCTATTCTGCTTTTCTACGTCTCGTTTGCGCCAAGGACGCCAAGAGCGCCAAGACCGCCAAGAAAATCATTTTTGAATTCTCTTCTTGGCGCTCTTGGCTCCCTTGGCGCTCTTGGCGCGCGATCGCGAACAGCGCTCAACTGCTCGCCCGGTTCAGGCTCGCAAGATCCACCACCTCCGGTAGCTGCCGGGAGATGGTCGGATCATGGCTGACGAGCATCAGGCTCGCATTCACTTCACTGACCAGCTTGCGGATCAATTCCAGCACCTGCTGGGCGTTTTTTGGATCCAGCGCGCCGGTGGGTTCGTCAGCTAAGACCAGTTTAGGGCGGTTGGCCAGCGCTCGCGCCACGGCGACGCGCTGCTGCTGGCCAACCGAAAGCTTTCCCGGCCTGTAATTGAGCCGCTCACCCAGCCCCACTTCGCGCAGGAGGTGGCGCGCCCATTCCGGATCGCTGGCGCGCCCGGTGAAGCTCATGCCCAGCAACACATTTTCCAGCGCGGTGAATCCCTGGAGCAGGTGATGGGTCTGGAAGATGTAGCCGATGAATCTGCCGCGAAAGATGTCGCGCTGCGCTTCGCTCAACTCTGGCAGGTTGACCTTCTGGCCATTGGATAGGCCCGAAGCGGCACTATCGGGAAAGGAGAAAACGATACTGCCGCTTTCGGGCGCAAGAATGCCGGCAATGAGATTCAGCAGTGTGGTCTTTCCCGTTCCGCTGCCGCCGATTAAACCAAGCTGCTGGCCATCGGGAAGGACGAACTCCGGGACATCGATGACGGGGACTGAGCCGCCGTCGGGAGACACGTACTGCTTTTTCAACGCATGCAATTCAACGGGCATGGAAACCAACCAGCATCAATTGAGAGCCAGCGAGCCGGTCAATAATAGGGCCATCCATATTGAATAAGCGCCAATAAACAATTTGCCGGACGTTATTGTCCCTTTTCCATCTGATCGACAGTGGGCTTAATCGCATTGGCCCAGATTTGATACCCTTTATAGTTGGGATGCAATGCATCGGGCATGATCTCGCGCGTCAGCTCGCCCTGGGCATTAAGGAATTTGTCGCCGATGTCCAGATACTTCACATGCGTCCCATCATCCAGCTTTGAGATTGCCGCGTTCACTTCCTTAATCTTGGCACGATAGGGATCGTCGGCATGCATGCCGCGCGGGAAGACGCCCAGCAGAAGAATCTTCGTGTCCGGCAGCTTCTTTTGAATCGCCTTCACGACGCAGGTGATTCCCTCGATCGTCTGCTTCGGCGTCTGCGGAGGCCTGTTACCCAAATTATTGGTGCCGATCATCATGACCACGACCTTGGGATGCAGGCCATCGAGCTCGCCATGATCGATGCGCCACAGCAGGTGCTCGGTGCGATCTCCGCTGATACCGGTGTTGAAGGGGTTGTACTGGCCAAATGCGGCTTCGAAGATGTCGCGTTGATCGCCGTTGCGCCAGCCATCGGTGATCGAATCGCCCTCAAAAACCAGTTCGATCGGGCCGCGCTTCAAGAGGCGCTCTTTCTGCTCCATGAAGCGCTCGTGGCGCTCGGGATTCTTCATCGCGGGAATGCAGCCGGGCGACTGCTCGCTCTGCGGCGCCTGGGCAAAAGAGAGGGCGCCGATGCTCAAAAAGCCAATCAATGCGTAGCGGGCAAGCGATGAGGTCCTCATCGTTGATTTCTCCTTCTTTGTGAATGAATGCCGAGACAATAACTGTACGCGCAAGGTGGAAGCAAGTTGATGAGCGTTGCGCGCAAGGCATCAAGAGCTATGGATGGGACCGAAGCTGCAGTGAGGGTGATGAGCGCAGATCACCCTTTTAGCCGCCCCGCCTGCGGGGCGCGTCGAGCGGCGCAGGAGTTCGATCCGTACAAAAGCAATGTGACGATGAAGTGCCCGGCGCTCAAAATGGGCAATGCGAAGTAACGCAACCGGCCGCGCTCCGCAGGCGGGGCGGCTAAAAGTTTGCGGTGGGCAAACCTGCTTATATTTCAATGGTTCAGGCTTTATCTGAGCTTTGGCCGGCGCTGGCCGACTTCACATCGGACGGCTGCTTCTGGGGCGCGTTCTTCGGAATGATGATGAT
>JANWHF010000073.1 GCA_025450555.1 Tepidisphaeraceae bacterium
AATCGAAGGCATCGGTATAGCGGACGACATCGAGCCAGTGACGCGCCCAGTTCTGCCCATACGCGGGGGAAGCCAGTAGCCGATCAATCACCTTCGCAAACGCGTCAGGGGAATCATCATGAACAAACCGATCCACATCCTCCGGCAAAGGCGGAAGGCCAGTCAGGTCATAAGTCGCACGACGGATCAGCGTGATCTTGTCCGCTGGCGGCGCAGGCTTCAGCCCCCTGCTTTCCAGCTTCGCCAATACGAAGTGATCGATGGGAGACTTGCACCAGTTGGGATCGCGGACCGCAGGGATGGCAGGCTCAACGGGCTTCTCAAACGCCCACTGCTTCCGCGCCGCCGCGTAGTCATACGGCCCCGCCTTCGAGGCATCCAGATGCAACAGCTTCGCCCCACCGGCATCCGAATCCGCATCGGCGCGGATCGCCCGCGACACGCTCCACGCCAGAAGCGCCGCTGTACAAATAATTAAGAACCGCCGACTTCCCATTTCGCTCGCGGCTCCCTGTCGAAAGGTCCGGGCATTCTACACCCTTAAGACGGTGCAAAGAAGGCCGCTTTCGCGAATTGGGGGGGCAATTATGGGCTTTAATGGCTGTCTTCGCCGCGCAATGAGAATAGAGGCAAGCGGTTTGCTGATTTTCAGGTGCTGCGGGTCGACAAGCGCTTAGGAAGTTACGAAGAAAGCTTCTACCAGCAGGCCTTCAACGGAAAGGTGACGCTGTCCGGCACCCAGATCCCCGCCGACTATCGCGCGTATTTGGACATGGGCCGCTTCCGCAATGCCCTGATCCTCGATGAGCTCAAACATCACCCGACGCCGGCCTTGCAGCAGTTTGTGAAGAATTACCAGCTCAATTCGGATGGGTGAAACTCAGGGAAGGTTACAAATTCCGCTCCGCGGCGGCGATGCGTCGAAAATGTTCGGCGGTCGCCGCCGGGGACCGCGCGGGCTCAAATGAGCGGGCAATCCAAGACAAAGGGTCTTAGCGGTTCCGGATCCAAAGGTGACAGGCAGCCCCGTGTTTTCCGATCTTGAAATGAACCCGGCTACTGTGGCCGCAGAATATTCAATTGATTTGCCGTGGCGCGAAGATTACGATCCGCGCCGTAGATTCAAGCGTATGAAGAATTCCGCGTTCAAGCTGCTGCTGGTCGCGATCTTCGCCTTTTGGGCGACGGGGCTGGCGCAGTACACCCACGAGATGGTGGAGCACGTCGGGCCGCAGCGGGCGGCGGATAAACTTCACACATCCAGCAATTCTTCGCATTCCCAGCAACATCATTCCGATTCCGACGACGATTGCCCGACCTGCGCGATGTTTGCCTCGATGGCGGCAGGTCCGATTGCCGTTCCGTTGATCGTCGGCCCGCCGCAGCGCGTGGTTCCCGCGCCAGCGCTCCGTGACCACCTAGCTCCGACAGCCCCGCTTCTCCAAGTCCACCGCTCCCGCGCTCCCCCCTTGTAAAGCCCACATCTGTTTGCCGGACCTGACGCTGTGCGCGTTTACGCGCACCGATCCAATAGTGTTCAGTCCGGCGCATGCTCGCGCCTGCGCTTTCGATCAAGTCTCGACGCGAGCGCAATTTTCATTCCATCTGTGCAGGGCTTGGCGTCCGGTGGAGGATCGATCACACATCTATTTCCTCCTGACGCCGCACAACAAGGGAAGTACGGAATATGCTCCACGAAATATCAAAACTTTGGCGCGGAGCCGCGATGGCTTCAGTGCTTTTTGCCACGGCAATCGCACTGGGCGCGCAGTCCACAGCAGAACCGACCACGCAGCCAACAACGCGTTCTCTGGATCAACCTACTGCAAATCCAACCAACTCTATTTCGCTGCCGCCCCCGCTTCCCGAATCGGCGGCTGCGACGACTCGTCCCTCGACCGCAAGCTCGACCTTGTCCGCGCCTGCGACCGAACCTGCCGTGCCCGGACCAGCGGTTTCAGACGCGCCCACCACCCGGCCGGCTATCTCTAGTCCGTCGTCGCGTGAATCGGCTCCGAGCACACAGCCGGTGATTTCCCGCAATAGTGTCATGGCGCCACCTCCTGCCGCGGGTCAGGTCAATGAGGTGACGATCACCGCCGATCTGGATCGTACCCGCGACCAGATTGCCCCGAGCTTGGGCGCGGTGAAATACACCATGGGTCCCAATCAGCTTCAAGACATCCCCGGCGGGCAAAATGCGCCCTTCCAGCAGGTGCTGCTCCGCGCACCCGGCGTGGTCGAAGATTCATTTGGACAGGAACACGTTCGCGGTGAACACGGCAATCTGCTGTATCGCGTGGATGGCGTCATCCTTCCCACCAGCATCGGAAGCCTCGGCGGCTTCGGGCAGGAGCTGGACAGCCGCATCATCAACTCCGTCACCCTCATCGACGGCAGCCTCCCGGCACAATTCGGATTTCGCACCGCCGGCGTCGTTGATGTGACTACCAAGTCCGGAGCAAGTCTCAACCACAATGAGTTTTCCCTTTACGGCGGAAGCTTCGACACTTTTCAACCCTCGCTGCAACTGGGTGGAACGATCGGCAAGTGGGACTACTTCATCGCCGGCTCATACAAGTACAGCGGCCAGGGCATCGAAAACCCCACCTCCAGCACTTTTCCTCTCCATGATTACACCAATCAGGAGCGGGCTTTTGGCTATATCGGATATCGCATAGACGATACCAGCCGGCTCACTCTATTGCTTAATGGCTCGTACGGCACGTTTCAGATTCCCGATTCCCCGGGCGTCGCGCCATCCTTCACACTGGCAAATCATCCGACATTCAATTCCGCCTCGGTGAACGAGAACCAGAACGAGTTGGACAATTACGAAGTGCTCTCGTATCAAAAAACGCTGGACAAGCTTTCCCTTCAGGCCTCGCTGTACAGCCGCTACGGCCGGATCAAGTTCAATCCGGACTCGGTGGGAGACCTGATGTTCACCGGCGTGGCTGGCAAGATTACCAACGGTTTCCTGACCGATGGCGCCCAGTTCGACGCCGCCTATGTCCTGGACGACCACAACACGCTGCGCTTCGGTTTCCTGGGCGATTACACCAGCGAAGCGGTTGGAACCAACACGGCGGTTTTTCCGCTGGATGCGAACGGGAACCAGGCCTCCGATACGCCCTTTGCGATTACCGATCGTCGCGGCAACTGGGGTTACGAATATGGGTTTTATCTTCAAAACGAATGGAAGATCGCTGATCCGCTCACCCTCAACTTCGGCGCGCGCTACGATCGCTTCGACGCGTCCTTCGATCACGAAGACCAGGTGAGCCCGCGCGTCAATCTGGTTTGGAAGATCGACAACCTGGCCACCGCGCACGCCGGATACGCGAGGTACTTCGTTCCTCCGCCGGTTCAGTACATCTGGCCGCAGACGGTTGCCAAATACAACGGCACTTCCAACACGCCGGAGAATTTTGGCGATAGCCCCCTGCGGGCCGAGCGCTCAAATTACTACGACATCGGCCTTTCCCGGCAGATCGCGCCGGCTTTGCAGGCCACGGTGGACGCTTTCTATAAGGCCGCCGGCCCGTTGATCGACAACGGCCAGTTTGGCAGCGCCGTCATCCTTGCGCCTTTTAATTATCGCCAGGGAAAAGATTACGGCGCAGAGTTCAGCACGACCTACAAGCAGGGCGGCCTGTCACTGTTCAGCAATTTCTCCTGGGTCAGCGCAACCGGGAAGGACATCGACAGCAGTGAATATCTGATCGGTAATGACGAGCTGGCTTACATCTCCAAACATTTCATTCATCTGGACCATGAATCGGAATACACCGTCTCCGCCGGCGCTTCGTACACATGGAAAGACAATCGCGTCTACGCCGACATCCTCTATGGCTCGGGGCTGCGCGCCGGATTCGCCAATACCCAGAAACAGCCGGACTACTACCCGGTGAACGTCGGATTCGAGCATATTTTCCACATACCGGATTCAGCAGTCGCGCAGATGCGATTCCGCCTCGACATCGTGAACGTGTTTGACCAGGTGTACCAACTGCGAGATGGATCGGGAGTGGGCGTCGGCGCGCCGCAATTTGGCTCACGGCGCGGCATCTATGCCGGGCTAACGTTCGATTTTTAACAGGAGCGCGTCTTCAAGTTGATGAGCGCGTAAGTCTTTCATGCATCATGGTTCAAAATCATTAGTTGTACCGGAACGGGGTGCGCCCGCGGCGGAAAGCGAAGTTCCCTTCCGCCGCGAGGTGACCTTTATCCAGGCCTTTACGCTGGTGATCTGGTTGACGTGCATTGCCGTCGGATTACTGAGTTGGTGGCTGGAGCGGGCAATGGGTCCGCCACAGGCCCCGCCGCCCGCGCCGCCGATTCAGGCGCAGACGATGAAGGTCGAGATGATTCAGCAGCCGATGCCGTTGGTGCAGGCTCCGACGCCGGACACTCCGCCCGAGATAGCGCCCGAGCCGGTGGCGCAGGAGGTGCCGCCGCTTCCCGTTGTCGCGCTGCCCAGCCCCTCCATCGCGTTTGCTCTTCCGGTCGAGGGACCGGTGCGGATTGTTTCGGCGGCGATGGCGGTCCCGGTGGCGCGGAGGACCGCGCCGGCGCCGCCGAAGGTTCAGCGGCTGGTCTTTGGTCAAAACGAGCTACCGCAACCGAATCCGCAGTATCCCCCGGAGGCGATTGCCGCTCAGGAGGAGGGCGTCGTCGGGGTCCGATTTACCGTCGCTCCCGATGGAAGCGTCAGCAGCGCCGAGATTACCTCACCAAGCCGCTGGCCGCTTTTGAATAGCGCTGCCCTGTACGCGGTGCTTCACACCTGGCACTTCCGGCAGGGGCCGCCGCGCATCTATGACTACCGCTTCACGTTCCGCTTCAATCAGTCGTAACGGAGGTTCCACCGATCATGTTGGCCAACATCATCCTGGATTATTTTGAAAAAGGCGGCCCGATCATGTGGCCGATCCTCGTCGCGTTTCTAGCCGGCCTCGCGGTCGTGATCCAGCGCGCGCTGTGGTGGGTCGATCTGCGCAGCCGCGTCCATTCCCGCGCGCTGCGCGAAGCCTTCGAGGCCGTCGGCACCGGCGATTTCGAAAGTGCCGTGCGTTTGACCGATCGTCCCGACGATCCGTTTCTTGGGACAATCCATCAGGGTCTGCTTCACGCCCACAGCTCGCTCCTGGGGGCGATGCAGCTTCGCGCCGCCGATGAACTGGAACGTGGCGAGCGGCTGCAATGGGTGCTGGGCACCCTCGTGACCCTCGCGCCATTGCTGGGCCTTCTGGGCACCATCACCGGCATCATGCGCAGCTTCAGCTTTGTAGGCGAGGAACAACTGGCTCCTACGAAGGTGAGCGGTGGAATCGCCGAAGCGCTGATCGCTACCGCCTGCGGGCTGGGCATCGCGATCCTGTGCCTGCTGCCGTACAACTATTTCAATCGACGCCTCGCCCATTTCCGCTCGCAGCTCGAGCGGGTCATCAATCACGTCGAGCTGTTATCGGCATCTGCCAAACACCATGGCCACGATTTGGAAAGCTTTGCCCGTCACAGGGCGTTGAACGACGCACAGGACTCGCCGACGCACTCGGCAGAGGCTCAATCGTCGCTTTCTTAAGCAAAGGAGTCGGTGATGCCAGTCAAGCTTGGCGAAAAGCTGCCACAGGAGAATGCCGAGGCGCGCATCGAGATCGTGCCGCTGATCGACATCATGTTTTTCCTGCTTGCCTCGTTCATGCTCGTGAGCCTGAGCATGGTGAACCTCAAGAGCGTGAAGGTGAACCTTCCGACGGCGACCACCGCCGGCAACGACAGCAAGAAAGACATCGTGGACATTTCGATCGATCAGGCCGGCGATATTTTTTTGGACAAAAAACTCGTCGGGAAAAATGAGCTGACGCGCGGCCTGGAGTCGGCGCGCCGGCAAAACCCCAACCTGCGCGTGTTCATCAGCGGCGACCGCCAGGCCCGCCACGGCGTTGTGATCGACGTGCTCGATCATGTGCGCGCCGCCGGCATCGACAAGGTCGCGTTTGAAATTCAACCTACCAGGGCAAAATCATGAATCGAATTCTGACAGGTGTAAATTTCCTGGGCGTGCTGGCGCTTGCGGCACTTTGCGTCATGCAGTGGAAAGTCAACAGCCAGCTCGCGGCCCGCGCGGATGATCTCGAGCGGACGCGCCAGCAGCAGGTCGCGAAGATCGCCGAGCAGGATAAGACGATTGCGGG
>JANWHF010000074.1 GCA_025450555.1 Tepidisphaeraceae bacterium
CTGGTCGTGGCTCATTCCTGCGTGCTGTCCTGGTGGGCAGCGGTGAAGCAGGAACCATTGCCGGATCACTGGCTCGATTATGCCGCCCGCGTCTCTCAGGGTTTGCGCGCGGCGACAAAAGTTGTGGCGCCATCACGAGCGATGCTCGACTGCTTGCATCGTCATTACCGCGAACTTCCCCAGACATCAGTCATTCATAACGGCCGAACTCCTGACCTGTTTCATGCAGGCACGAAACAGGAGGTCGTCCTGTCCGCCGGTCGGCTCTGGGACGAAGCAAAAAATCTGAGCGCATTAAATGCAGTAGCGCCCGGACTCCTATGGCCCGTGCTCGTAGCAGGTGAAACTTCGCCGGCCAATGGGACGACGAATGTGCGGCCGCTCGGCCGGCTCGATCAGAGAGAGCTCGCGCAGCGGATGGCCACCGCGGCCATCTATGCCTTGCCGGCCAAATATGAGCCATTTGGTCTATCGGCATTGGAAGCTGCACTATCCGGCTGCGCGCTGGTGCTGGGCGACATCCCAAGCCTGCGAGAACTTTGGGACGGCGCGGCAATGTTCGCCCCGCCGGACGATCCGCACCTTCTTTCTGCGCAGCTTCGTCAATGTATCGGGCAACCCGTTCTTCGCCGCGAATTGGCTCGCCGCGCCCGGTTGCGCGCGAAACGATACTCGGTCGAAAAAATGGCGAAGAGCTGCATGCAGTTGTACCGGGAGCTCACCTCGGCCGCCCAGGCAACTCGTCCGCACCAACTCCAGGCGACGAAAGGATAATGACCCGATGCGGATCGTGATGTTCTACCATTCGCTGCTTTCCGACTGGAATCATGGCAACGCCCATTTCCTGCGGGGAGTCGCCAGCGATCTGATTTCGCGCGGTCATGACCTTCGCATTTATGAGCCGCGCGATGGTTGGAGTCTCAATAACCTCCGCACCGAGCAGGGCGAACTTCCAATCCGGGAATTCAAGCAGCGGTATCCCGGCCTGGAGAGCATCCAATATGACCTGAGCAGCCTCGATCTCGATGAAGCGCTGGACGGGGCTGATCTGGTCATTGTCCACGAGTGGAACGATCACCGTCTGGTCGCGCGCATTGGCGAATACCGCGCGAAATCCCCCCGGCTTCGCCTGCTGTTTCACGACACGCATCATCGCGCGATCACCGATCCACAATCGATGGCCGATTACGACCTGCGCCACTACGACGGCGTGCTCGCCTTCGGCAATGTTCTGCGCGAGCTTTACCTGAAGCGCGGATGGACCCGCCGCGCGTGGACTTGGCACGAAGCCGCCGACACGCGCGTTTTCCGCCCACTGCCGGGCACGCATGACGAAGGTGATCTCGTGTGGGTCGGAAACTGGGGCGATGAAGAGCGGACGGCGGAGCTTCACGAATTTCTACTCAATCCAGTGAAGGAGTTGGGGCTCCGTGCAAACGTGTTCGGCGTGCGCTATCCCGATCATGCCCGCGCTGCGCTATCTTCGGCAGGCATTGAATATGGCGCCTGGCTGGCGAACTTTCGCGCGCCCGAAGTCTTCGCGGGTTACAAAGTCACCATTCACGTCCCCCGCCGACCTTACACGCAGGCGCTTCGTGGAATTCCTACCATCCGCGTGTTCGAAGCATTGGCCTGCGGCATTCCGCTGGTCTGTGCACCTTGGGATGATGTCGAAGGATTGTTTTCGCCCGGCGAAGATTATTGGGTAGCGCGCGATGGCGCGGAAATGAAGCGACATCTGGACATGCTGATTCACGACCGAAAAGCTGCGGGCGCACTCGCGCAGCATGGTCGCCAGACGATTCTCGCTCGGCATACTTGTCAGCATCGCGTCGATGAACTGCTGGATATTTTTGCTCAAATCGAGCCGGCAAAGAACCCAACAACCTCGAGGTACGCATGCGGCACGGCTTGAACATCGCTTTCTTCGGATCGAGCCTCGTTTCGGCTTACTGGAACGGCGCCGCCACCTATTACCGCGGCCTGATTCGCGCCATGCACGAACGCGGCCACCACGTGACCTTCTACGAACCAGATGCCTACGACCGCCAGAAGCATCGCGATATTCCTGATCCGGCGTGGGCCAAAGTTGTCGTCTATTCGGCAAACGAGACTGATGGCGTGATGCAATGCCTCGAGGCAGCGCGAAATGCCGACGTCATTGTGAAGGCCAGCGGGGTCGGCGTTTTCGATTCCCTTCTCGAAGAAGCCGTGCCGGCAATGAAGCGATCGGGCAGTCTCGCGGTTTTCTGGGATGTCGATGCGCCTGCCACACTCGACCGCGTCCGCTCCAATCCATCCGATCCTTTTGCCCCGCTGGTTTCGCAATATGACCTGGTGCTGACCTATGGCGGAGGAGAGCCCGTCATTCGCGCCTACCAGGCGATGGGTGCAAAGCGGTGCGTGCCCATCTACAACGCGCTCGATCCATCCACGCATCATCCGGTCGCCGCGGATCCTCGATTCGCCGGAGATTTAGGATTTGTAGGCAATCGTCTTCCCGATCGAGAAGCTCGCGTCGAAGAATTCTTTCTGAAACCCGCGGCGCTGCTCCCCAACAAGCAATTCCTCATTGGAGGCAGCGGATGGGGCGATAAGCCGATGCCGGCAAATGTCAAAAATGTCGGACATGTCTACACGCGCGATCACAACGCCTTCAATTGCTCGACGCTGGCGATGTTAAACGTGAATCGTGAAAGCATGGCGCGTTATGGCTTCTCCCCCGCCACGCGCGTCTTCGAGGCCGCGGGCGCGGCAGCCTGTCTCATCACCGACCATTTTGTCGGGGTCGAATCCTTCTTTGAACCGGGCAAGGAAATTCTGGTGGCAAAGAATGGCGATCAGGTCGCGGAGCATCTTGAAGCGCTCACACCAGAGCGAGCGCGGGCAATTGGACAGACCGCTCTAAAGCGCGCCCTTGTGGAGCATACCTACGCGCAGCGCGCCGTCCTTCTGGAATCGGCGTTGGAAGAACATTGTGCCGCGCTTCGCACTGGCACTCTGCAGCATGTTTATGAAGCGAGCATGGCCGCTTCTGTTTCATCTGAGAATTGAAAATGAATCGTTCTCATGACGTTGATTGAATCAATTTCCGCAAGCAAGGCGAATGACAGCTCCCTTCGCATTGTGATCATCGGCCTGTCCATCACCTCCTCCTGGGGAAATGGCCACGCCACCACCTATCGCGGGCTTGTGCGCGAACTTTCACGGCGCGGACATGACATCCTTTTCCTGGAACATGACAAACCCTGGTACGCGTCGAATCGAGATTTGCCCAATCCCCCCTATGGTCGAACGGAGTTGTACGAATCTGTCGAGGATCTCAAAAATCGCTTTGCAGATGGTGTACGCGATGCGGACGTCGTGATTGTCGGTTCCTACGTGCCGCAAGGCGTCGAGGTGGGCCAATGGGTGACGCAATCTGCCGGCGGCCTTCGCGCGTTTTATGACATCGATACCCCTGTCACGCTCGCGAAGCTTTCGCGGGGAGACTACGAATACCTCTCGCCGGAACTGATTCCTCATTACGACCTGTACCTCTCATTCACCGGCGGCCCGACGCTCCGCCGGCTGGAGCGGGAATTCGGATCGCCGCGGGCGCGAGCGCTGTATTGCTCAGTCGATCCCGATCTTTATTTCCCCGAGCAAGTCGAGCCGCGCTGGGACCTGGGTTACCTCGGCACCTACAGCCCTGACCGCCAGCCAACACTGGAATCACTGTTACTTTCTCCATCACGAAAGTGGGACCAGGGACGATTCGTCGTGGCCGGTCCGCAATATCCCGCTTCCGTGAATTGGCCAGCTAACGTCGCGCGAATCGAACATCTTCCTCCTTCGGATCATCGCGCGTTTTACGCCTCGCAGCGCTTCACCTTGAACGTCACCCGCGCCGACATGATTCGCGCCGGCTATTCCCCCAGCGTTCGCCTGTTCGAGGCGGCGGCCTGTGGCGTGCCGGTCATCAGCGACAATTGGGATGGGCTCGATGAATTCTTCAAAATCGGAGAGGAAATACAGGTAGCCAACAATTCGAAAGATGTGCTATCGATTTTGCAGGCAACCAGCGAAGTGGATCGTCGTCGAATCGCGGGGGCGGCGCGGCAGCGCGTGCTTGCCGCGCATACCGCCGCGCATCGGGCGGAGGAATTGGAAAGCTACATCTTTGAAAGAGTGTAATTCGCGGGAGTGAGTCCATGAGTACGCTAGAGGCCGGGCAGCAAACAGTCAGCAGGGATCTGTCGAAGCGGCAGCGCGAAATCCAATCTCTGGGGCCGTGGTTTCATAATCTGCACCTTCCCGATGGCTCGCAGACCTGCCCCGACCATTGGCTGGGAGATTTTCCGTCCTTCAAATGGCGACAGATCGCCCGCCATCTGCCCGACGATCTGCATGGCTGGTCCTGCCTCGACATCGGCTGCAACGCCGGCTTCTACAGCTTCGAGCTGGCGGCGCGCGGCGCAAGCGTACTGGGAATCGATGTCGATGACCGATACCTGCGGCAGGCGCGCTGGGCCGCCAGGGAATTTGATTTGTCCGATCGCGTGCACTTCGAGCAAATGCAGGTCTATGACCTGGTCCGCGAGTCGGCCCGGTTCGATCTGGTGCTGTTCATGGGCGTTTTGTACCACCTGCGGTATCCGATGCTCGGGCTCGATATCGTCTGCCAGAAAGTCAACCGCCTGATGGTTTTTCAAACGCTGACCATGCCCGGCGAAGAAGTCTTCGAGGAAACCTATGACCGCGGATTCGATGACCGCGAATTATTCAACAAGCCTGGATGGCCCAAAATGGCGTTTCTCGAGCATCACTTTGCCGGTGATCCAACCAATTGGTGGGCTCCCAATCATGCCGCGGTCGAAGCGATGCTCCGCTCGGCCGGGATGAAGGTCACCGGCAGGCCCGGTCATGAAATTTATCTGTGTGCCCCGGATTCGCAGCACCCCTCGAGCGTTGCGACCTGGAATGCGGCGGAATTGCAGTCCGCTTCTGGGACGACGCCGGTTCAAGGCGCGCTTTCAATTTAACTGTCACCACTCATTTATTCGGAGGTCCTTATGCCGACCAAATCCAGATCATCCAAGTCCCGCGGTTCGGGCGGATCGAAAAAGACAACCGATCACGAAGAAATTCGTGCCTGGGCCGAAGAGCGCGATGGCCAGCCGGCCTGCGTGAGAGGCACCGGCAACAAAGCCGACACCGGTCTTCTGCGCATCGATTTCCCCGGCCAGGGCGACGACACCAAATTGCAGCCGATCTCATGGGACGAATTCTTCGAGAAATTTGACGAGCAGAAACTGGCGATGGTCTACCAGGACCAGACCCGAGGCGGCGAGATGAGCCGCTTTAGCAAACTCGTGAAGCGCACGGGCGGCGGAGGAAGCACGAGAAAATCCTCCTCCAGAACTTCCAAAGCTCGCGCCAATCGCGCCCATCCCGGCTCCCGAACGCGTGAAGAATCATCGACCAAGACGCGCGGCGCTTCGCGCGCTGGCCGGCAGAAATCCGGTAAGACGCGGCGATAATTCTCTTTTCACGCGGTCTTTGTGATGGTTCGCTCGCCATGCTGACTGACTCGGCCTCCGTCCATACCCGCTCCGCGCGCCCGGCGATGCGCGACACGCTGGGCATCTGCCAATGGTTTCACTTTGAAGATTACGATTCGGTGCGGACTGCAGTTGCTCTGCTGAAAGAGCTCGACGTTCGTCATCTCCGCACCGGCATCTCCTGGGCCGATTTCCTGCGGCCCGGCGGGAAAGCCTGGTATGACTGGCAGATGGAGCAGCTTGCCGATTTTGAAATCCTGCTCTCGGTCTGGCACACGCCTCCTTCTATCTCTGAGGGCGATTCATGTAATAGCCCGCCCAAGCGCCTTCGCGATTATGCTGACTTCATTGACCTGATCATCACCGAGTATGGCTCACGCTTTTCGCATCTGGAGCTTTGGAACGAGCCGAATAATCGCATGAAATGGGATTTCGAACGCTTCGATCCCGGCTGGCATAGATTCGCCCAGATGATCGGAGATGCTGCCTACTGGGCAAAGCAGCGCGGCTGCCACACCGTCCTGGGCGGCATGATTCCCGTGGATCATCACTGGCTCGAAATCATAAAATCACACGGCGTGCTCGATCTGATTGACGTGGTCGCGATTCACGGCTTCCCCGGACTGTGGTGGCCCAATCAGCCCAACTGGGACTGGCAGGGCCATTGGAAAGGCTGGCAAGCCAAGCTGGATTACATCCGCCAATATGCCGGTGGTCGCCCCATCTGGATTACCGAAACTGGATTGGCCACCTGGGATCTGGCCCTCAATCGCGAGAGCAAATATGAACTTCAGGTGGCCGCTTTAGACGAAGCCGCCCAGGCGCCGGCGGAGCGATGCTACTGGTATTCACTGATCGATCTCGATCCTGGGCGTCATGCCATCGAAGGTTTCCACGTCGATGAAAACGAATACCACATGGGCCTGGTGAAATTTGATGGCTATCGGAAACACGCCTACGGTCGGATGGAGAATCTGCTCGACACCGCTAAGCAACGGACCAAGTCGTGATACGGATTGTTCCAGATTCAAAGGTTAAGGAATTCCCGTCGCTGAAGCCGGTGCGGCATTCCATTCGCAAGGGTCGCTTGGCGATGAAAGCCAGGGTGGCCTGGCTTCGGGCCATAAATGTATCACGCGAGGAGGTAAACCGATGGACTCACTGCAGTCGCTTCTGGAAGATGAGCTGAAGGATCTCTACAGCGCCGAGAATCAGTTGGTGAAGGCTTTGCCGAAGATGGCCAAGAACGCTTCCAACCTGAAGTTGAAACAGGCCTTTACTTCGCACCTGGCCGAGACTGAAGGACATGTTAAACGGCTGGAAAAGATCGCCAAGCTGATCGACGCCAAGCTCACCGGTAAGAAGTGTCATGCCATGGAGGGTCTGATCGAAGAAGGCAAGGAAATCATGAGCGAAGACGGCGAGGAAGCCGTCATCGATGCCGCCCTGATCGGCGCTGCGCAGCGCGTCGAACATTATGAGATTGCCTCGTATGGAACGGTCCGCGCGATCGCCGAGCAGCTCGGGCA
>JANWHF010000075.1 GCA_025450555.1 Tepidisphaeraceae bacterium
ACGCAATTCCACCCTGAAAAGAGTCAGAAAGCGGGTCTGCGGATTCTCCAGAATTTCGCGGAGATGTAAGGTTATCTCAGCTTCGTATCGCTGTTGCTGATGCCGCGGAGCGCCAGGTTTAACGCGTCCTGGTTGCTCGCCAGTCGGCGGGCTTCAGAGACGTCGATGATCTGCCGCTGGAAAAGGTCGGTCAGGTGCTGGTCGAAGCTCTGGCTGCCGGATTCGCGCTGGCCCACGCAGGCTTTAAGCTTCTCGAATTCGCCCTCCAGGATGTACTTGCGCACGAGCGGCGTTGCCATCATGAGTTCGATCACCGGCACGCGTCCCTTGCCGTCGCGCTTCTTGGCCAGGCGCTGGGTCATCACCGCCACGAGGTTCAATCCAAGCTGCGTCTGCTGCAGGCCTTTCTGGTCCGCCTGGAACAGCGACACCATACGCTCGATGGTCATCGGGGCGTTGGTGGCGTGAACCGTGGTGTAGACCATGTGACCGGTGTCGGCGGCGCGAAGCGCGGTGGTCAACGAAAAGCTGTCGCGAATTTCGCCGATCAGGATCACGTCGGGGTCCTGTCGCATCATCGCGCGAAGGGCATATTCGTAGCTTTCGCTGTCGGAGCCGACTTCCACCTGGCTTACCAGGCTCTTGGCGTTTTCATGCTGGTATTCCACCGGGTCTTCGACGGTGATGATTCGCTCGGAGCGGGTGCGATTGATCTTGCCGATGATGGCGGCAAGCGAAGTGGATTTGCCCGAGCCGGTCGTTCCCGACACGATCACGATCCCGCGCTGGTGATCGGCAAGCTCCTCCACCTGCGGCGGGAGCTTGAGTTCCTCGAAATTCGGAATCTTGGTGACGATTCGCCGCATGACGATGGCGAATCGCTCGCGGCTATGGAAGATGTTGGTTCGGAAACGGGCTGACTTGTCGGGCATCGGGAAGGCGATATCCACCGAACCTTTATGCTCGAGGATGTCGCGCTTTTCCTTGGGCTCGGCCTGCACGTTGATGATCTGATCGACGTACTCGGACATCCACTCGTCGGGCAATGGCGGGCTGTCGAGGAACTTGGGACGGCCATCGACGCGAATCATGGGAACCGACTGGGCCTGAAGGTGAACGTCAGAGCCATTGAGCTTGATGCAGGTTCGCAGGAAATCGATGAGGGTAAATTTGCGCTCTTCAATTCGGATTTGTGGCTGCTCGACGCCATCGCCATTGCGAGGGTCAGCCGTTCGCTCGACAGTTGCGGTGCTTTCTTTGGATTCAGAGGCCATGGTGCGGATTCCTTGATTGAGTACAACTGGGCATGAAAATCACCGGCGCGGATCGCCTTGCAATTATTGCCAGATGGAGCCGGAATGGCAACGGATAAGATCGCCATTCCTATAATCATTCAGCGGAGAATGTCTGCCTCTTTTCATATCAAAGGTTTAATGGCCCTGGCGAGTCATGTTCGTCGAGAACTTGCGGCACGGGGCGCCGGGGCGGCGCTTCGCCGTGAGGTCGAACAGACCCTGCGAAAGGTGGACGAGATAATTTCATCGCATGGGGTGACGACGCGGCAGCTACCAGCGCCATCCCAGGCCGCTTTGAAATTCCTGCGCGGCATCAACTGGAATCAGGCGCCGGCCAATGACCCAGCGCAAAGCTTGGAACCGCGTTTGCCGCAGTTTTCGTTCCCTGGAGTCGGCCGATTGCTCGACCGCACTTTGGACCGGCTGTCACAAGATCTGACGCCCGAGCAGGTCGCTTCGATCCGAACGTCCATTGAGCGCGCCAGCCGGCAGATCGAACGCTCAATCCAGCGTCGCGGGCTTAAAGCCGATCAGCTCACCCCCACCGCCCGCCAGCAGCGCGGGTGGCTGGCGCTTATTTCGCGGGCCGAGCAACTCGACGCTTATATCACTGCCCGGCGGATGGCGGTTCATTATTTGGACGCCGCGCGAACCAATCGATATCCGCCACCTCTGCTGATCGAGTTCCGGCCGATTAACGCGATCTACAAGCTCCAAGCTTCGCCCAGTGGTTCTCAGCTCCGGCTTGCGACGCCGATGGTGGCATTTAATCCAACGCAGTTCGCATCGCTGGCAGACCTGGTGTTTGGCAAACGTCGCTCGGCCCGCCAGGACGTGTTGGAGGCGATGACCGCAGAGGGATTTCAGGCCATTCGCTCCGAGTTGGAATCACTGGGCGGGATCGTCGAAACCGCGCGCGGGCAAGCTTACGACCTTCGTGATTCATTCCGTCGAGTCAACGAGAAGTATTTTGGCGGCACGATGACCGCGGCGCGCCTGACGTGGAGCCGAACGCTTACGGGCCGCAAGTTTGGCCATTATGACTGGATTGCGGATATGGTGATGGTCAGCCGAACGCTCGACGACAAGGATGTGCCGCCGATGGTGATGGATTTCATCATGTTCCACGAGCTGCTTCACAAATTTCACGGCCTGCACTGGGTGAACGGGCGCGGCTACGCCCACACGAGCGAGTTTCAGCAGGACGAGCGCAAATTCCAGCAGTGGGAAGAGGCCGAGCGCATCCTTCAAACGCTGGCCAACTCGTTATAGCTGCCGGCGGCGAGAGGGCCGGGCATGCTGCATGAGGGGCAGCGAAGCGGAGAAAACTTCAGGCTCGAATGGCAATGCGGGCAGCGGAACATCTTGCATCGGCGATGCAACCTGAAGAACCACCAGCCCAACAGCGCGCCTGGCACGAGCGTCACGATTACCAGCAGCCAATAAGAGATGACCAAATACGGAACCGGCGTTCGACCATTTGGCAGCACGACTGCGGCTCGCGTGATGCCATGTGCCGAAGCGCCTGCGATCGCAGGAGGCGGATCAACATGCGCCCATCGATCGCCCATTTCCACTCGCCACACTGGCTCCGAAAGATGCGCGCCAGTCGGATCCTGTTCTTTATGGAAGTAGACCGCGCCATTGTACGACTCGCCCCAGTAATAAGTGCCGCCGCGGGTTTCGTAGAGGGCACGATCGACGACAGTCAGGCCGTGAATCCATAGGCCCGAAATCCAGACTGAGACACCGACGAGCACTATCGCGACAAGAAGGTAAACCACTTGTCGCGTGCGACCCATTACCGGGTAGCGCGGGAGCCTGGGTTTTGGAGGAGCGGGCTTGGTATGGGTATCGATGAATTCCGGCGCGGCACGACCAACCGTTCGCGGCGCAGGCGCTGTCACGGGCACGTCAATCACTTCGTCATGTGCCGAGGGGGGCGGAATTTCAACTTCTTCAAAAGCCGGTTCCGGCTCAGAGATGATTTCAGGCTCTGGCTGTGGAGGTGGCGTGGTCGGTTCAACGGGCTTGGCTAGTGGCGGCGGCTCCGGTTGCTTCGCGGCCGGTGGCTGTTGCGGAGGCGGCGTGGATTTTCCCGTCCGCTGCACTTCCACTTTCTCGCGTCGGAAAGCCGGCGGCGCCGCGGCCATCGGCGCGACCCACTTGCCCGGCGTCGTCAGTCGCGCAAACGGCGGCGGCATCGTCGGCTTGGCCGGCGTCCCGTTAGGCGGATTGGTTGGCTTCTTTTTACCCATGCGCCGCAATTCAATACCCGCCCGATCATAACCCTATCTCCTGTTCAAATCGACACGATGGGTCGATCAAATCAATGAAAAGTCAGGGTGAAAGGAGGGCGAGGTTCAGCGGACCGAGCCGAGGATCGCCCCGCAGCGCAGCAGATGTTCCGCCTGTCGCTTGCTGAAGCGGGCTCCGCGCAGATCGACGAGATAAAAATCGACGCCGTCGATAATGGCTCCGCGCAGATCGGCTCCGCACAAATTGGCCTGGCGGATTTCCTCGGGCCGCTTGTAATTCTGCTCGTTAAAATCGTCAGTGTAGAAGCCGGTTTTGCTGCCTTCGCAGGAGATGGGGCTGCCAACCAGGCCGCTCCGGCTCGATCCTAAATGAAACGTCGCGCGCGTCAGATCGGCATTGCGTAAATCGGCTCCGGCCCAGTCGATTCCCGCCAGCCCGGCCCCGCGCAAGATCGCGCCTCGAAAATTGGCGCCGGGCATGAAGGAATCGGTCAACAGACAATTGCGGAAATCGGCCCCGGCAAACGACGCTCCCGGAAGCTCGAGATTCTCCAAATCGCAGCCGATCAGAATCGCATTGCGAAAACGCGCCCGGCTCCAGTCGGCGCCATTCATGCGAAGGCGAATCAACCGAGCCTGACGAAGGTCTGCTCGCCTGAACGAGGCTTCGTTGATTTCACTTCGGGCAATGACTGCTTTGCGCAAATTTGCTTCCACAAACTTCGCGCGATTCAGATTCGACCGGACGAATTTCGAATGACGCAAATCTGCCCGCGACAGATTTGCCGATTCCAGATCGGCCGAGGCAAAATCGCATCGCATGGCGGCAGCATCAGTCAGGTCGGCCGACTTGAGCACTGCGCATCGAAACCCGCCACACCGTAGCCAGGCCGAGCAGCAATTGGCGCCGCTGAGATTCACAAACTGCGCCGAAAGATCGTGAAGTGCCGCGTGACCCAATTCAGCCCCTTGCAGATCGGCGGCAGTGAAATCGGCGCGATCAAGGCACAGCCCATCCCATCTAACGCCGCGCAAAATCGCCCGGCCGAAGTTCGGCGACGAACCATCGCGCGGCCGCCAGTCTTTGGTCATCGCGGTGAGCATGCTGGCCGCCAGCGGCTTAGAACCCTTGACCTGTCCTTCGATGATCGACTCCAACGCCGCACGAACGCGCGGCCGCCCCAGCGCCATTTGCCCGGTTCGTTCGATCAACTCGATCGGCAACATCCGCATTGGCAGGCCGTGATCGTCGGCGCTTTCAAGCCGCGTCAGCAGCTCTTCTGCAGCCAATGGAAGCTGCACCGCCTGATGACGCAGCAATCGCGCAACGCGCTCATCGAACGAAGTCGTGGATAAGAAACCAGGGTTTCTATCCGGTATGGCCTGACAATTGACGCATAAGCTGCCCGCATGCCGGCGCCCCGCTTCGTCCGGCAATTCCATCGCAATCTGCCAAAGCAATGCCGATTCAACATCGCGCACCGATTCGTCGGCCGCCATCACATCCAATACAATGCGCCACAATTCCGGAAGCCCTCGCAGCGCATCCAGATTCTTCGAGCATCGAATCCGCGCCAACACCGAGGCGCAACGCTCTCGATGAACGGTGGCCAGGTATTGAACGCAATCGTCTTCGGTCCAGGGGGCCATGTCGAACAGTGCGCACAAATCCCGCGAGTCCGGCATCTCCCAGGAGGCCTGAAGGACGAGGCGATCCGCCACAGGCGTTGGCAACGGCACGGGCCCATCGATGAACAAAACCGGTGCGCTATAAGGCAGCACCGCCGCGACATGGGCCAATGCCGTTGACTTTCCCGAACCCGGCGGTCCACAGACCCCGACGACGCCTCGGACACCTTGATTGAGCAATCGCCGGACGTGTTGTTCGAGTGGAAGAGCAGCACCGCCTGCTTCTTTGCAGACGCGCGGAAGGACTGTGGCCCGTCGTGGGGCCGGCTCACAAACTGGCGAACCTGTGCCGGGCAGGTCCATGGCTGACTATTATAGCACGTCTATTTCAGATACGCGTTGATCGCGTTCGCCACCGTCTTCACTTCTTCATCCGTAATCGAAGGGAACATCGGCAGGCTCAAAATCCGCTGCGTGTAATCCTCAGTTCGCGGCAGGCTTGGAAGCTGGCCATACAGTTCAGTGATAGCCGGCTGCTGGTGATTGGGAACCGGATAATGCACGCCGGTCTCGATCCCCTGCTCTTTGAGCGCCTTGCCGAGCCCTTCGCGCGTGTCGTTGTCCTTCAGGCGGATGACGAACATGTGATAGACCGATTCGGTTTGGCCGTCCTTATCATCCGGCGGCAGGACGAGATTTTTCACGCCCGCCAGCTCGCGACGATAGCCATCCGCCGCTCGGCGCCGGCCGGCATTCAGATCATCCAGCACTTTAAGCTGCTCGCGACCGACTGCCGCCTGAATCTCGTTGAATCGAAGATTGAAACCAACCTTTTCGTGAAGATATTTATCCTTCCTGCCATGGTTGCGCAGCATGGTGACCTTGCGGGCAATCTCGTCATCCTGCGTGGCAATCGCGCCACCGTCGCCATAAACCGTGAGGTTTTTGCTCGGGTAGAAGCTGAAAGCTGCGTGCTCGGTGTAGCTCCCGGCCCGCTTGCCTTTCCACTTCGCGCCGTGCGACTGCGCGCAATCTTCGATAATCCAGAGATTGTGCTCTTTGGCCAGCTTCATAAAGGCATCAAGGTTCGCAGGTCGGCCATACAGGTGGACAGGCAGGATGCCGACGGTCCGCTTAGTGATGCGCTTGCGGGCATCTTCTGGATCGATCGTGTAGGTATCGTCGATATCGCAGAAGACGGGCTTTGCGCCGCAGTGAATCATCGGCTCGATGCTCGGGAAAGCCGTCAGCGACGGAACGAGAATCTCATCGCCCGGCTTGATTCCCTGGGCAATGTGCAGCAGATGCACCGCCGCCGTCCAGGAGGAGGACAGCACGACGTGCTTTACGCCGAAATAGGCCGCCAGCTCTTTCTCGAAGGCCTTGGATTCAGGCCCCAGGATGTAATTGCCGCTCTTGACGACCTCCAGGATCCGGCGGTCGATCACCTGGCTCTGATGCACGCGCGACAGCGGAATTTTCGCAGCCAAAATTGCCTCCTTGCGAAAGCGGAACATTATTGTGATCGAGCCGCGCGAGGCAAGGGATGGATCATCCAACTCGGATGAGCGTCTTTGGCGTGATCGTGCTGAGCGCCGCCAGAAGCTTTGGCACGAGAGGGCGTAGATCGTCAATATCGTTCGACGGCGCGCCGAGCACGACGATGGCCATGGGGAGGCGCGAGACGTTTTGTTGATACGCAACGCCGTTATCCAAGGTCACCATGACATCAAAGCCTGACGCCGCCGCCTGTGCGAGGAGCGCGCCGTTCTTTAGGCCGCGCCAACCAGCATATTGAACGGTGACGACTTCATGCCCCACCAGCTCGTGTCGAAACTCGTGCGGGAGGTTCTCATCGAGCAGGATCTTCATGTCATCTGAGGTTCGACGGCAAGCACAAGTCGACCCGCTTCAATGATTACTTCGATCGCCTGCTCGCGCGTGACGGTGGGAAATTGCCGGAAGAAATAATCGAGCGAACGACCATGAGCCAGTGAATCGAACAGTGATTTGACGGGAACGCGTGTACCTGCAAAGCAGGGCGTCCCGCCTTGAATTTCAGAGTCGATTTGAATCGCGCGAAGCATTCCAAAGATCGTAGCCATCATAATACCAGTTGCCAAATGCATCGGCCAAAACCTCGGACTGCGGCAGCGACATCCGAGAGAAATTGTCCCCGGGAGGCGCTAGCGCCCATTCAGTTCTCGTTAGCGTTTAAGTGGGCCGCGCGGTACGATGTTTTTTCAACTCAATCGTCAAGCAGGAAGGAGATACGGCTATGCGGACTGTCTGTGCCATGATGGTTTTATGCGGTATGATCGTTTTCGCAGGTTGCGATCAGAAGCCCGCAAATAGTTCCGAGGCGATGGGGCGTGTGGATGCCGCCATTCGGATCAACAATCCGACGGAGCGCGATGACGCGCTTGGGACGGCATGCAGAGGCGCGGCAAAGATCGGCGCGGTGGATGCAGTCAAAAAGGGACTGGCCGGTATTGGGAACCCAACCGTGCGGGATGAAGTGGCCAGCGATTCCGCTTTGTCTTTGCGCGATTCCGGCCAGAGCGGAGCCGCCACCGAAGTCACGAATTTCATCGGCAACCCAACGCAGCGCGACAATACCCTCAAAAAGCTTGCCGCCCCCTGAAGATTCAGCTCTTCATTTCACATCCACCGGCATGCCATCCTGCTTGGCCGATTCATACAGCGCATTAATGATGGATACGGATTTGCGCCCCTCTTCGCCGCTGGTTTCGGCATCCTGATTGGATTCCCACGCGCTCAGAATCGCCGAGATATTGCGGGCGTGCAGATCCAGCCCAATGTCGGCGGCGGCCTGGGCGCCGCGAGATTGAGCGCCGGCATTTTTATTGACCCGCTCGATTAGTTCCTTGTCGGCCGGTCGTTCGTCGCGGAACTTCCAGACCTTCAGGCCGGCTTCGGAAACAGCCGTCCCATTTTCCCCGCCGATCTCGAGGCGCACCGGGCTGCCCGGGAACATGGCGGTCGTGCCCATGATCGTGCCGAACGCGCCGCTCTCGAACCGCAGGCTGGCCGACATCGTGTCTTCCACTTCAATCTTGGAATGGATCCGGCTCGCGGCATAGGCGCTGACGCGCTTGATCGGCCCGCCGATCCATTGCAGTAGATCGATGGCGTGCACCGACTGATTCATGATCGCGCCGCCGCCGTC
>JANWHF010000076.1 GCA_025450555.1 Tepidisphaeraceae bacterium
CCGGGCCTTGATATGACAGCGTCGAATTTCGGATCACAAGCAAACGATAGCTGAGGGCGGCTTTCGGTCAAACGGCAATGCCGCCGACGCGAACGTTTGCCAACTCCTGGACCGGAATCGTCGCACCGATCGGCTTGATCGTGCCACGGTCCTGGAACTCGGCGGCCAGCCAAAGCGTGGTCGGCCGGGCCGTCGGTGCTTTGAGAAGTTCGACAACCGAATCAGCAATCTGCCGGCACGAGCAGTAGTATCCGCTGCAAGGCGCCGATCCGTTGTCCATTCCCACTGCTGTGAGCGAGAAATGCTCGGGCACTCGATGCCCCGGGCGATCCAGATGAGCACTGATGCGCGCGGCACATGCCGCAGAATCACAGACCAGGCCCGTAAAACCGTGCTCGATCAGCGTGGAGATTTCGTCAGCAGTAAATGATTCGATAACGGCGCCGGCTGCGTAGCGATCCGATGCTTTGCGCAACGTATGCGCAATCGTGTTGGTCCCGCGAGGTTCGACGGCTGCCAATCGGCGGTGGCCGGCCAGCATGAGGTCGCGACCCAGCCGTGAAACCGCCAGGACGGCATCAATCATGACCGCGTTCATCGAGTAAACCTGCAATTCGCGATTGACGGCCACGACCGGCGTGCTTCGGACCACCAGGTCACGCAGGAATGACTCTGGCGTAGAGGATGCCAGATCAATCACAGCCGAGAACTGGTTGAGAAAACTCGGCCGCATATCAACTGCACTATGCGCAGTCTGAATATCGACGTTGGCAGCCTGCAAGGCATCAATCAGCAATCGATCCTCTTCCCGCGAATCGCACAGAAGCAGCCATCGTCCGGCTGATGTTTGTGAAGGCGCGCTGCCCTTAACGTAGGTGCCCCGGCCAATGCTTCGATCGAGCAAGCCTTCGGCGGCAAGGTCGGTCAGTGCCTTGCTGAGGGTTTTGGCGTTAACGTGAAATCGTTTGGCTAGCGACCTTTCCCCGGGGAGTTTGCCAGCGAGCTCTCCAGTGTCGATGGCCTGGCGGAGCTTCTCGCGAAGCCGCTGGAATTTGTAACTCATTTCACTCTGCCGCACGCGCGCGTTCGCCGCTGACGTGGTGTCATATGTGTTCATATCAAAACCCCCATCACGACCGGCAACCATCGCCGACGGTGATCGGTTTCGAGAAAAGGTATGCGATTCCCTTAAGTTCCCTCAATTAACGTCGGATACCTTACCAATTCTTTTGTCGGCTGGAAGAGGTTGCACAGCCCATTTTATTTGACAACATTTGGATAGTTTGAGCGGGCTCAATACATGCCGAAGCAGTGCAAACCGGTCCTACCCGAGGCACCTGCCGTAGGAAAAATTGGAACTCCCGGCAATATCATGTGTTAGGATCATATCTTTGATGCGAAGGCTACAGTGATGACCCATTATGAAGCCGATCAGACCGTGCAGGGTGCCTTCGCACTTATCCGCGCTGGTCGGCCACTGAATGCAGCTCAGTTGTTTCGGAAAGTGATTGCCCACCACCCGCAACACGCTCATGCACTCAATGGATTGGGAACGATCGCTCTGGCAGCCGGAGAACTTGAGGAAGCTGCTGCCCAGTTTGCCAGGGCGGCAGCGGCCGACCCTGCCAATCCGGGGTTTCAAATGAATCTGGGCACGGCGCTGATGAAACAGCGCCTGTTCGCAGAAGCCGAGCAGTCCTATCGAAAAGCCTTACAACTGGCGCCTGACGATGCCAATGCCCGGAGTAATCTTGCAATTGTTCTTGCACAATTGGGTCGCCTTGACGAAGCGATTGCATCGGCTCACCAGGCGATCGCAATCAACCCTGGGATGGTTGGCGCCCACACCAACCTTGCCAGCTTTCTGAAACAAAAGGGGCTTTATGCCGAAGCAGTGCAAGCTTACAAGGCGGGCCTCGATTTAGCACCAAATCATTCCGGCCTGCTTTCGGAATATGCCACGTATCTGGGTCGGGCCGGCCGATTCGAAGAGGCATTGGAAGCGCATCAGAGGGCAATCCGCCAGGCGCCCTCCTCGTCTCAAGTTTACATGAACCTGGGATTCCTTCTGCAAGGCGAGGTTCGCATGCAGGAGGCGATCGATGCCTATCGCAAGGCGACCCAGCTCGCGCCGGGCGATGCATTAGCCCATCTGAATCTGGCGGTCGGACTGCTAATGAACGGGCAATGGGAAGAAGGTTTGCGCGAATATGAATGGCGGCTCAAATACCGCGATTACTACGCAGCGACATTTGTCCCCAACCGATGGGATGGTTCTGATCCGGCCGGTAAGACTCTTCTTATCCGCTGCGAACAGGGAATTGGCGACAGCTTCAATTTTATTCGATATGCACAGCCCATCGCGCAGCGCGGCGCCAAAGTGATCGTCGAAGCTCATGCGCCCTCCGCGCGGTTGATTTCGTCGGCATCGGGAGTGGCACAGGTTTTTGTTCAGGGGGAAACACCGCCGCCCTTCGACTACGAAATCCCGATCGCCAGCCTCTCGTTGATCGCGCAGGCGCGGCCGGATCGAATCTTTGCGCCCATTCCCTACCTTCGAACCGATGCCGATCGAGTTGAGGCCTGGGCGCAACGTCTCAAGCAATACGCGGCGAAGCTGAAAGTGGGAATCGTCTGGGCTGGGAGCGAGCAAAATCCGCGGGACGCGAGCCGATCGATGAAGCTCGCTGATTTTGCTCCGCTGGCCGGCGTCGAAGGCATTCGACTGTTCGCCTTGCAAAAGGGAGTCGCGGCGATGCAGGTTTTTTCAGCTCCGTCCGAAATGAGGATTGTTGATTTTGCGCCGTTTCTCAACAGCTTCGACGACACTGCTGCAGCGCTGGAGAATCTCGACTTGCTGATCAGCGTTGATACCAGCGTTGCCCATCTGGCCGGCGCGCTGGGCCGACCGGTCTGGACGCTGTTGGAACGATCACCCGATTGGCGCTGGCTGTTGAATCGTTCGGATACGCCCTGGTATCCAACGATGAAATTGTTCCGCCAGCCGCGAACGGGAGACTGGGGAGCGGTGATCGGCGAAGTCGAGAAAGAGCTGGCGGAGTTCAAGCGCTGACGCGCGGCGCTCCCATCGTAGCCACACGCGAAACTGCGGCGACGAGATCGGTCGGGGCGACCGGTTTGGCCAGATGCGCCTGGAAACCGGCGGTCAAAGCGCGAAACCGATCTTCCTCACGCGCATAAGCAGTCAGCGCAATGGCGGGGGTTTGTCCGCCATGGCTGGCGGGAAGTTCGCGCACGAGGCGGATCAGGTCGTAGCCATCCCGCTCCGGCATCGCGATGTCGCTGAGCAGAATGCTGGGGCGAGTCCGCTCGAACAAATCAAGTGCCTCGCGCACTGAGCCGGCGGCGGTGACATTCGCGCCGGCGCGCTGCAACATGGTCGAGACAACCTCGCGCGCGTCCGGCTCATCATCCACCAGCAGAACGTGGACGCCATCCAGATCGGACGTAATCGCCGCCGCTTTTGGTGCAGGTTCAACGGTCTGAATCTTTCTGGAACGCTGATCGAATGAAGGCTCGACTGGAGCCGGTTCGGCTGCCGGCGCCGGCGTGGCCGTCGGCAAATCGACGATGAATGTCGCGCCTTTTCCATCCCCCTCGCTGTCGGCAGTGGCCGTTCCGCCGTGGAGTTCGACGATGTGGCGGACGATCGTCAAACCGATACCCAGGCCGCCATGCGCTCGCGTGCTGGTGCTGTCGGCCTGACGGAAGCGATCGAAGACGTACGGCAGGAATTCACGGGCGATGCCCCTGCCGCTGTCGTGTACCGAGAGCCGAAGCTGCGATCCTTCGGGCCGCAGCGCGACGTCTACTCGACCATTTTTCCCTGTGAACTTCACCGCGTTCGAGAGCAGATTCCAGACCACCTGCTGGAGCCGGTCGGCATCGGCGGGAATCAGTTGACCGCCATCGTCAAGGTCCATATGCAGTGAGATGCCTTTGGCGTCGGCCGCGGGGCGAACCGCATCGGCTGCCGCTTCGATGACCGGAATAAATGCGATGGGCTTAATCGAAAGGCGCAGCTTCCCGGTTGTGATTCTCGAAACATCCAGCAGATCTTCGATTAACTTGGTCTGCGCGCGGGCATTGCGCTCGATCACTTCAAGGCCGTGGGACACTTCCTCATCAAGACTGTGGGTCGCCAGAAGCTGAGTCCAGCCGAGGATCGCATTCAGCGGCGTTCGCAATTCATGGGAAAGTGTCGCCAGGAATTCATCCTTGACGCGGTTGGCTTCGCGCTCTTCTGCAAAGAGCGAATTCTCGATCGCGATGGAAGCCATCTGCGCAAGCTGGGTCAGAATCGCTTCATCTTCTTCGCTGAATCTGCCGGCTATCTTTTCAGCCAGATAGATCACGCCCAGATTTCGATCTTGCGATCCGGTCAAAGGAGCGGCAAGCATGCCGCGAATCGGCGGGACTTCCAGGGCGCGGACGATCTGCCAATCGGGATGCGTATGCAGCTCTTCTTCGGTCAATCGCGTTGCGCGTCGGCTGCGCACGACCTGGGTCTGAGTGCAGTCGTCCAGCCGGAGACGCCGGCCGCGCCAATCGGCATAACGCTCGGAAAAACTGCCGATCGCCTCGGTCTGTCGCGATCCACCAGGAAGCGAAGGATCAGGCACGTACAGCGTGATGGCCTGATGGCATCCGACGATATCGCGGGCGTGGTCCGCAACGCACTGCAACAATCCGTTCAACGAACGACAAGCATTGATGGCAAGCGATGCCGCCGCCAGCTTCTGAAGCTGCGCAGCGCGCTGCTGCTGAAGAATGGCTTGCCTGCGCACCTGCTCGGTTTTGCTATACAGATCGACAAAGACCGAAACCTTTGAACGCAGCACCTCCGGCATCACCGGCGCGAGGATGTAATCCACCGCTCCAAGGGAATAACCGCGGGCAAGCTGCATTTCGTCGGCATATGCCGTGATGAAAATGATCGGCGTATCGCGCGTGCTGGGGCGCTGGCGGATGAGCGACGCCGTCTCAAATCCGTCCATGCCGGGCATATTCACGTCCAGCAGGATGACTGCAAATTCCTGCTGAAGCAGGCAGCGCAGCCCTTCCCGCCCGGAATAGGCGTGGACCACGTTCTGGTCAAGATCTTCGAGGACGGCTTCAAGGGCTAATACCTTGTCGGGCCGATCGTCGATCACCAAGATTGAAACTTTCTCGCCTGCCATGAGCAAAACACGATAACCCAACGCGATCGCAACGAATTTCAGGTTAATGCCACATTACCGGTATAACCAGACACGCAGCAACCCGAGCAACTGCTCGGTATCGACCGGCTTGGCAATATAATCCGAAGCGCCGGCTTCAATGCACTTCTCGCGGTCGCCTTTCATTGCTTTTGCGGTCAACGCAATAATCGGAAGAGTCCGGAATTTACCGATTTTCCGGATCGCGCGCATCGTATCATATCCATCCATATCCGGCATCATGATATCCATCAGCACCACATCGATGTCCGGCGTCTGCTGAAGCATCTCGACCGCGCCATTGCCGGTTTCGGCAGAGAAGACCTGCATCTTGAGCGGCTCCAGGATGCTGGTCATCGCAAAAATATTGCGGATGTCGTCATCCACCACCAGCACCTTCTTGCCGGCCAGGACCGCGCCGGCGTCGTGCAGGCCTTCAATCATTCGGCGACGCTCGTCGGTCATCCGTGCGACGGGCCGGTGAAGGAACAGCGACACTTCATCGATCAAGCGTTCCGGTGAACGAACGTCCTTGAGGACCGTCGTTTGCACCAGGCGCTTAATGTGCAATTCTTCTTTGCGCGCCAGTTCGCGGCGGCTGTAGAAGATGATCGGCAGGTCGCGATGATCGGCTTGCTCGTGAATCTCATCGACCAGATCGAAGCTCTTCATATCCTGAAGGTCGCAATCCAGCACGATCAGATCGAAGATGCCTTCGTGAATCGCAGATAAGGCTTCGCCTCCCGTCGCGACAGCGCGAATATCGACATCGGCATCTTCAATACTGCCGACTGCCTGCGCCCGAGCCGATTCATCCGCCATGACCAGAAGAACCTTGCGTTTGGCGGCATCCAGGAAATTCTTGATCCGGTTGAACGCGCCATCGAGCGATTCCTTCGTCCGCAGCGGCTTGACCAGAGCGCCCATCGCACCCATCCGCAAGCCCCGCTCGCGCTCTTCTTCGGTGCTGATCAAATGGACCGGGATGTGACGCGTGTTCGGATCGTCCTTGAGCCGATCCAGCACGCGCCAGCCATCGATATCCGGCAGATTGATGTCGAGCGTGATCGCATGAGGCCGAAGTTCGCGGGCGGTGCTGAGGGCCGATGCCCCGCGCGAAGCCACCACCCCCTTGAGCCCGTGCTCGTGCGCCACGTCCAGAAGGAAGCGTGCAAAGTTCATGTCGTTTTCGACCACCAGGAGCACGCGATCGCCGGCCTGGATGTCGCCGCTGTCGTCTTCAACATTCGCGATCGATTGGATGCTCTCCTGCGGGCCGCGCAGCAGGGGCATTTCCGGCGGAGCAACCAGCACCGAAGTTTGCTCGGGCTGCTGCGACTGCAAGCGACGGACATTGCGCGGCATGCTGTAAGACTGCGGCAGATAGAGCGTAAAGGTGCTTCCAGAGCCCGGCGTGCTGGAGAGGCGAATTTCGCCGCCCAGCAATTTCGCAAGCTCGCGACTGATGGCCAGACCAAGGCCCGTGCCGCCGTATTTTCGGCTCGTAGAGCCGTCGGCCTGCTGGAAGGCCTCGAAGATGATCTGCTGCTTCTCCGGCGGGATGCCAATGCCGGTGTCGGAAACGTTGAACGCGATGACCGAGCGTGCCCGATTGAGCGATTCGTTGTCGGGCGACCACCCGGACGAAGCCGGCTCGACGCGAATCGCCACACGACCTTTCTCGGTGAATTTGAAAGCGTTGGACAACAGGTTCTTGAGAATCTGCTGCAACCGCTTGGCATCGGTGTGCATCGAGCGCGGAAGCGACTCGACCGCCTCCACTTCGAAGTCCAGCTTCTTGCTTTCGGCAATGTGCCGAAAAGTGCGATCGACGTAATCGGACAGATCGCGGAAGGTGATATCGCCGATGTCTACGACGACCGTGCCCGATTCGATCTTCGACAAGTCGAGAATGTCATTGATGAGGGCCAGCAGGTCGTTACCCGATGAATGGATCGTGCGGGCAAATTCGACCTGGCGGCCAGACAGGTTGCCTTCGTTGTTTTTGGACAACTGATCGGAAAGGATCAGCAGCGAATTAAGCGGCGTACGCAGCTCGTGGCTCATGTTGGCCAGGAACTCGCTCTTGTACTTGGAAGTCAGGGCAAGCTGCTTGGCCTTTTCTTCCAGTGCCTGGCGGGCCATTTCCACTTCGTGGTTCTTGCGTTCCACTTCGACGTTCTGCTCGGCCAGCAGCTTGGCCTTATCTTCCAGCTCGAGGTTGGTCTGCTGAAGCTCTTCCTGCTGGCTCTGAAGCTCGCGAGCCAGCGACTGAGACTGCTTGAGCAGGTCTTCAGTACGCATGTTGGCTTCGATTGTGTTGAGCACGATGCCGATCGATTCGCAAAGCTGATCGAGGAAGGTTTCGTGCGTCGGGTTGAACCGGTCGAAGCTGGCCAGTTCGAGCACGGCCTTGACCTGCCCTTCGAAGACGATGGGCATGACGATGATGTTCAGCGGCGGCGCTTCGCCGAGCCCCGAGGCGATGCGGATGTAATTGCCCGGCACGTTGGTCAGGAGGATTTTTTCCTTTTCCAGCGCGCACTGGCCGACGAGTCCTTCGCCGAGCTTGTATTTGTTGTCGATGTTCTTTCGCTCTTTATACGCATAGCTGGCCAGCAGCTTGAGGACCGGTTCCTCGACCACGCTGTTGTCCATCATGTAGAACACGCCATGCTGCGCGGACACCACGGGAGCCAGTTCAGAGAGAATTAACCGACCCACCGTGAGCAGATCTTTCTGGCCCTGCAGCATTCGGCTGAACTTGGCGAGGTTGGTCTTGAGCCAGTCCTGTTCCGCGTTCTTCAGGGTCGTGTCCTTCAGATTGCGGATCATCTCGTTGATGTTGTCCTTCAGCGCGGCCACTTCACCCTGAGCGGCCACAGAAATGGACCGCGTGAGATCACCCTTGGTGACGGCGGTTGCCACTTCGGCGATGGCGCGCACCTGGGTGGTGAGATTCGCGGCAAGCTGATTGACGTTATCGGTCAGGTCTTTCCAGGTGCCCGCGGCACCGGGCACGTTGGCCTGTCCACCGAGTTTACCTTCGACACCCACTTCGCGGGCCACGGTCGTCACCTGCTCGGCAAAGGTCGCGAGCGTGTCGATCATGCCGTTGATCGTGTCAGCCAAGGCGGCGATTTCGCCCTTGGCGTCGACCGTCAGCTTTCGCTTCAGGTCACCATTGGCGACGGCCGTCACGACTTTCGCGATGCCGCGCACCTGGTTGGTCAGGTTACCGGCCATGAAGTTCACCGAGTCGGTGAGGTCCTTCCACGTACCTGCGACACCCTTCACATCAGCCTGGCCGCCGAGTTTTCCTTCCGTACCCACTTCACGAGCCACACGCGTCACTTCTGATGCGAAGCTGTTGAGCTGGTCCACCATCGTGTTGATCGTGTTTTTCAGCTCAAGAATTTCTCCCTGCACATCCACCGTGATCTTTTTGGACAAGTCACCATTGGCCACGGCCGTCGTCACGGCGGCGATGTTTCGCACCTGAGCCGTCAGGTTACCGGCCATGAAGTTCACCGAGTCGGTGAGGTCCTTCCACGTACCGGCGACACCTTTCACTTCAGCCTGGCCGCCAAGCTGTCCTTCCGTACCCACTTCACGGGCCACGCGGGTCACTTCCGATGCGAAGGAGCGAAGCTGGTCCACCATCGTGTTGACAGTGTTCTTCAATTCCAGAATTTCA
>JANWHF010000077.1 GCA_025450555.1 Tepidisphaeraceae bacterium
GTTCAGTCCGACCCTCCCGCCCAATCTCATCCACGACGTTCCCCCAGTGGCTCAGTAACAGGGCAAGCATGCAGATGAGCATCGGCACGGCAAAAAGAAAGTGCACCAACGCCGCCAGGTACATCAGAAAGCCGATGAAGATGTGGGCACCGGCGATAAACGCCATCACCAGCATGTTCATCGGGCGGAACAAATCGATCAGAACATATCCGAGCCCTGCGCCTCGAGCCGACGCTCCGGTGGCATAAGTCAGCGCAGGGCGAGCCATCGGGATAGACGCTTGGTCTACCGGCACCACTGCTGCGGAATTCTGGGATGTTTCGAGCGGGCGGATGAGCTCGCCGGTTTCAGGATCGTATTTCGGTTTCAGCGACGCGTCCGGCTCCTCCGCAATTTCATAGGCTTCGTTTTCATCGACAACTGGGCCGCGATGATCGATCTGGTTTCCTGCCGGGTCGTAGCGCGAGTAAACGTGCATCAGGTCCGAAAGGGTGTGCGGAGACGGAGGCGCGGCACCATTCATCTTGAATGTGCCGTCTTCCGCGAGCTGCTCCAAATCGCTGAAGCTGGGTGCATCATTGAGAATTCCGCAATGCGGGCATTGGACGGCGCTGCCGGCCTGTTCGTCGGCGGCTTCCAGAATCTGCTTGCAGTTTCGGCACGCAAACCGAATCATCTTTCAATCCTTTTAGTCCATTGTAGCCATCGGCCCGAGCTGCCTAGAATGTCGGCTGAACCCGCCGAGTAGTGAAATCGGGAAAGGAACTTGTTATGCGTACCTGCCTCATTGTGGCGATGGCCATCCTCTTTCTGGCCAAACCCGGCTTTGGGGAAGACATCAAGCCCGAGCAAATCAAAAAAATGTATGACGATGCGCTGGCCCAGCTCAAGGCAGCGCAGGACCGCAAGGCCGAGCTCTCGCGCGAAAACGAAGTGCTCAACGCCAAGCTTGCGGAGATGCAGAAGCAACTGGCCCAATCGCAGGACCAGGTGGTGTCGCTCAAGCGGCAGATTGCCAGCCACGATGACAAGACTTTCACCTTGCGCGCTTATCTGGCGGCGTGGGAAACATTCCTTCGCCATCATCCGGTTTTGCAGGCCCAGTGGGATGCTTATGTCGGCCATAGCGTCTTGAATTGGCCGGCCGATCTGCCCGATCTTCTGAATCTCGACTGGCAGCCGGATTTGACGGAAATGGATTCCATTTCGGCAGCGAATGAGCCGCAGAAGGCCAGCTGGAAGGAAGAACGCGGTGCCGCACCCGATCCGGTCGGGCCGACCAATTGAAGTCCATCGCGCGACCGGTTGGCTCATCAAGCACTAAGACGGCTTGATGTGCCGTCATTTGCATACAAACCGGCAGTCAGTTCCATCTCAATCACCTCCGGCGGGCAAAACACCCGGATTGGTAGCCCGGTTGATCCCAAGCCCCGGCTGACCACCAGCCAAGTTCCATCCACATGATGAATTCCATGCGTCAAGCCGCGCGGGAGCGCATCATGCTTGATGATCGGAATTCCGCCCGGCAGGCAGACCTGTCCGCCATGCGTATGGCCGGCGAGAAACAGGTCGGGCTTCAAGCCGCGCGAATAGCGAAGATGATCCGGGTAGTGGGAGAGCACGATTCGCGGCACCGCCTGGTCGCGTGGCGGAGAACTGCGGATCAGGGCCGCTTCCAGATCGAAGCGCAGCCCGCCGGGTAATCCGATCAACTCGACTGGTGTCTGCCGCACGTTGGCGAGAATCCGTTTGCCATCGATGAATGTGACCGGCGTGTCGCGCAGTTCATAGGCGACGGCGTAGTCGTCATGATTTCCGACGATGCCGAAGATTCCCTCGCGCGCTCGTAGCCCGTTCAAAAACTTTCGAGCCAGCGGCAGCGCCGGATATGGGTTGCGCTTGCTGTCTACGTAATCGCCGGTGATCAAAATCAAATCGGGAGGGTTTGACGCGATCTTCTCCAGCAGCAGGGTCCACGCGCGGGAATACCACTTGCGAAAATGAAGATCGGAGATGTGCAAAACCCGCAGCCCTTCCAGCGATGGCGGAAGATTGTTGATCGGCAGGCGCACCGTCCGCCAGACGATCTGCCGAGGCGGGAAAAACTGAAGCCAGTTCGCGCCCCATATCGCGCCGCGCGGACGTAATGTCATTGTACCTGCCCGGGGAAATATCGGCAGCATCGTGCCGGTTTTCTCGAGGTGGCTTTGCGTCGATTTATCGTGGAGGGCTGTCACGGGTGCATTGATTGGACATGAGCTACGCGGATCGTTTGGTGAATGGTGCCATTGCTCATGTGCGGTGCGGACCCTACTTTGTGCGCCAGAATCAGGCAAGCTTCAATCTCCAAAGAACATGGCACACGACAAACGAAATTCGCCTCAGCCCGCCAAAGGACCCGCCACCGACTGGGGCCAAGCGGCTGAGTGGTATGACAAGCTCGTTGGTGAATCAGGAAGTGAATATCACCAGAAAGTCGTGCTGCCGGGCGCGCTTCGTCTGCTTCAGCCTCGCGCCGGGCAGGATGCCATCGACATCGCCTGCGGCCAGGGCGTGCTGTGCCGATTGCTTCACGAAGCCGGGATGAAGGTAACCGGTGTGGACGCAGCGCGAGAATTGATTGAAGCCGCGCGCCGAAGGGGGCCGGCCGATATTCGCTATCTTTGCGCCGATGCGCGGGAACTGGCATCGCTCCCGGCCGACTCGTTCGACGCGGCCGCCTGCATCCTGGCGATTCAGAACATCCATCCCATCGGTCCTGTTTTCGGCCATGTCTCTGGCCTGCTACGCATCGGCGGGCGATTTGTCATTGTCATGATGCATCCCGCCTTCCGCGGGCCAAAGGAATCAAGCTGGGGCTGGGATTTGAAATCGAAGGCGCAATACCGCCGGGTCGATCGTTATCTCGTTCCCCGCAAGATCCCGATCGTCATGCACCCTGGCAAAGATCCCGGCGGCTACACTTGGACGTTTCATAAGCCTATCGAAAGCTATGTCAAAGCTCTTTCGAATGCAGGCCTGCTGATCGACGCTCTTGAAGAATGGCCCAGCCACAAGACCAGCACCAGCGGGCCCCGAGCCGCTGCCGAGAATACAGCGCGCAAGGAAATCCCGATGTTCCTGGCCATTCGCGCTTTGAAAATGCGGGAGGGCGGTAGCGTGCCAAGCGACAAACCTGAAGCGTCGTGAAGTCAGATCATTCCTTCATGCCTATCGGCTGAGTTGTCGCGCCTGGACCTCCAACCAGCGACTTCAGCTCCGATGAAATCTGCGCATCCTTCTGCTTCAGCACATCCCAATCGACCGCCGGCGCGAGCTTTTGCGCGACGATCGTGCGCTGTTCCGGGTGGCGAATGGCACGCCGGTAGGCAAGCGTCATGGCAATCTTCGCCATTTGCTGTGCATACGCCTGGCGATCCAATGCGCCTTCGTGCCGCTCGACATTCAAGTGCTTGCTTAATTCGCCAATATCTGGGAAGTGAACAACATGTGGCGGCAACGGCTGATTGATGTCCAACTGCCCGATCCGCAATTCCGGATGCGCGATACCCTTGCGGTAAATCTCCAGCCGTGTCAGCGGACAGGGGAGTGCCGGATCGATGTCGGCCATCACCCGGCTCTCCAGCTCCGTTTCACCCGAGAGCTTCAATTTTGACGGCCCCATCGGAACGAGCTGCCGATGCTTCGACGCTTTTTCGATGACGGAGGGAAGGTCGATCAGGATCCGGTCAAACTCCGGCGCCTTCGCCCCCGCAACAAATCCAAAACCCAGGTTCAACTTCTTGCCATTGTCGGCCAGCACGAAGCTGGGCTGCCCGTCGAGCAGCGAGATGCCCTGGCCCGGCAGGTCATAAATCAGCACGTGTCCATCCGCGACCAGCAGCAGAGGTGTCTCATCGATTCCATCGCGAACGACCAGTGTGCAGCGATCAGGCTTGTCGAGCATCAGCGACAGGTTGTAGAGCGGTTCATCCGGCGTAAGGGACATCCGCAGCGCCAGGCTCTGAATGCGTCCATCGATGCCCTTGATGACGGGAACCAGCGCCGCAGCTTCATCAGGCGTCCGGGCCGTGGCCTTGGGCTGCGCCAGCAATGGCGCAACAAGCAGTGCGATTGCAGAGAATACGATGATTGCCTTGAAACTCATGCCGATCTGTTCCTTCCAAGCCTCGCGGGCAACCCATGCACCGATACGTCCTTCCATTTATCAGCGGATTTGGCAACGTAGGTTTCAACCGATTTTCAATCAAGTGGAAAAAAACGAGGCCCGCCGGTTGGCGAGCCTCGATTTCGAATCTTCAATTGTCGCAGAAGATCGTGGCTTAGTAGCGTCCGCGGCCACCGCCGCCGCCACCACCACCGTAGCCGCCGCGGCCACCGCCGCCGCCGCCACCGCCGTAGCCGCCGCGGCCACCGCCGCCGCCGCCACCGAATCCGCCACGGCCACCACCGCCGCCGCCGCCGCCACGAGGACGGTCTTCGCGGGGCTTGGCTTCATTGACGGTCAACGTGCGGCCGTCGTGCTGCTGGCCATTGAGGCCCGCAATCGCGGCTTGCGCCTCTTCGTCGGTGCCCATCTGCACGAATCCAAAGCCCTTACTGCGGCCCGTGTCGCGGTCAGAAATGACTTCCGCCGACTGCACGCTTCCGTGCGCCGCGAACAACTGTTCCAAATCCGAGCTCGTTGTGTTGTAGCTCAGATTCCCTACGTATAACTTGCTGCCCATCTCGAGTTCTCCTGTGACTGGGCACATCCACCCGCGTTTTGCTTTCCGGGTGGGGCTGAAAGGGGCCGACGTTCCGGCCCGGAAGGTATCAGGCTCTGGAGCGCGGAAGCGAATCTGCAAAATAGCACACGTTACCGGGCCTCATTCGTCTGACGAACCAAGCGAACAGGCTAACCGGGATTTGCTGTCGCCGCCAGCGAGGAAAATCGGATTGTGGAATTTCTTCAATTTCAATGCGACGTCGGCTCGCCGCTGGTCACCGTGGTGCCGGCGTGTTCTTCCGAAAGGGGCTTGCCGGTGTAGGGGTCGAATTTTTGTTCGGCCTTCTGCTCGACGGGCTTGCCAGTGAAGGGATCGAACTTCGCATCATTGGGCAGTGCAGCCGATGGCTCCTGGCGGGGCAGTGCCGGGCGGTCTGCTTCATTCACCGCCGAATCGACATCATCCTCAATGCCCTTGAGCCCCTTTTTGAATTCGACAATTCCCTTACCCAGGCTCTTGCCCACCTCAGGCAGGCGCTTGCCAAAAAACAGCAAGCCGATCACAGCGATCACGATCCACTCCCCCATGCCGGGGAGCTGGAGGGCTAACGGGTGCAACATCGTCATATCCGGTCCTTGTCAAAAAGAGGCAACAACAAGTCCTACTTTTAGTTCGACGGCGAGCATCCGTTGTTCGCCACGATTCTTACCTGAGTGCAGCTTAACAATTATACCTTCGACTCCGTCGAACGTGAATTGGAACTCCGCAAAATGTCACGCAAAGCCGTCATATCCGGCGGCAAAGGGGCCTGAAGCGTGATCGTTTCCAGCGTTCCCGGGTGTACAAACGTGATTTCGAAGGCATGCAGAGCCTGCCGGGCAAAATTCAGCGATTCATGCTCAAAAACATGCCCCCCATACATCGTATCGCCGACCAATGGATGGCCCCTGGCAGCCATATGGACGCGCAACTGGTGTGTCCTGCCGGTCTTGGGCGTCAACTTTACCAGGGCAAAGCGCTGTGCTGGCGGGGGGTTTTTACGGTCCGCGGGGTGATCGCCGGTATGTAAACGAATAGCGGGCGGCGTCTCAAAGGTCTCCAAAACTTCGTACTTTGTCACCGCCGGCCGGCCGCCGTTCTCCACCTTCCGCACCGCCTGTTTTTCCCGAACGTAGCGGTCCTTGCCGATGGGCAGATCGATCACATCGCCCAGCATCTCCGGCACGCCATGAATGATGGCCATGTAGGTCTTCTGGATCGTGCGATTTTCGAATTGCCGCGCAACGCGCCAGTGGGCCTCGTCGCTCTTGGCCACCAGCATGACGCCGGTCGTGTTGCGGTCGAGCCGATGCAGAATGCCCGGCCGCCAATTGCCGTTCACCGTGCTCCAATTGCGGCCATAATGCACGAGGCCATTCACGAGCGTTCCGGTCCACTTTCCGCGTGCCGGATGAACGATTAAATCGGCCTGCTTGTTGAGCGCCAGCAAATGATCGTCTTCGTAAACCACATCGAGCGGAATATCCTCCGGCACCAGCTCACTCACCGGCTTGGGCGGCGCTACCAGCTCGATTTCATCTCTTTCCTTGGGCTTGTAGCTTGCTTTGACCTGCCGGCCGTTGACCTTCACCATGCCTTCGTCGATGAGCCGCTGCACGTTGTTGCGCGACAAGTACGGCACGCGATCGACCAGATACTGATCGATCCGCCGGGTCAGCGTTTTGCTCAATCTGAAGTGATAATGCGCAACATCTCCCTCCTCCTCCGCAGCAACGCCCTCGCTGTCGGGAAGCGCAATCATTTCATCTTCGAAAAATTCAGAGGGCATGGTAAGGCGGTGTCGGGATTATGGGCGGTTTAACGTCCAGACAAGCCGTCGATCGCCCATATCCGTCTGGATCGACCTGCAATCGTATCATCGGACACAGGTGATAACATATCCCTGGTCGATGGAGACGCCGGATATCTCGCCACGGACTTCTTCCAGACCATGCTGAACGTTGATCATTCCCTGAAGTGCTTCGAGGAATCTGTCGTGATGGACGCCAATCGGCACGATTCTGGAAATCAGCAAAACCTGCTGCCGAGTCAGGGCGCGCGACAACGCCTGGGACAGCTCGCGAACGGCACGATGCTTATTATCATCGATCCAAGGCGATGAAACCAACAGGTCCCAGCGGCCCGGCGATTCTTCCCGAAGAAAAATGCCGAAAAGCTTGAACGGTCCCTTCTCCTCCTCGAGTCGCTGTTCAAGATTCTGAAGATTCAAGATCATTTCACTTAGAGCACCGCCAGCAGCGATTCCACCGCACGGATCATTTCCATTGCTTCGCGCCGCGTGACCTGTCCGATCTTGTTGTAACGTACCTCGGGCTGCCATTGGCTTGCCTCCGACCATTCGGCTAGATGCCGGGCCTTGATCTTAGCCTCTCTGCCAGAAAGAGTCAGGAGGGTGTCAAGGTCATGCGTTCTAAAGCTGCTGAACCGTGAAAATTCTTTCTGCGTGCTTGGAAATCCCGACCAATGAAGGGCATTGCAGATGCGCGCCTTAAGCGAGCATTCGACGGCATAACCACAGAGATAAATTGCGCCGTCGTAGCGTCGTGCACGAAAAAGTGCCTGGGCGTCCTTGAGCCGCGCACGCGCGATGGCACGGAGGTCGGACCGACTGAGCATTCCATCTTCCCCATCGCTTTTACGAGATTATCATTCAGCTTTGAAACCTAAGGCGCCTCAGGCAAAGGAGCCTTATTCCGAGCCATGCCCCGGAACCGTCGCAGGCAAAGTGGTTGGAACGGTCATGGCAGGATGGGTCGCGGAGGATTCGGTCGTCGACTGCGAAGTCGCGCCCTCGCCAGCCGGTTCCGTTGTCGGCGTCCTCGACCCAAGCA
>JANWHF010000078.1 GCA_025450555.1 Tepidisphaeraceae bacterium
ATGCGGCAGGGCGGTCACAACATCGATAACCTTCGCCTGCAGGGCGGCGACAAGCGTCTCGCGCAGCTCGATCCTAAAGAACGCGATGAGCTGTTCGATTTTGCCGATCGCGATCCACAAAAGATGCCGCCGGTGCCGCAGCTTCCGAGCCTGACGGCTTCGCAGGAGCAGACGGAGCGCAACGCCCGCGACATCGGCAAGCAGGCCGAGTCGCTTCCCGATCCGACTCCTTCAGCGAAGATCATCCAGGCAGCCGAAAGCATGGAGCGCGCGATCGTCCATCTTCGCGGCAATCAGCTTCCCGATGCCTATGACCCGCCGCAGGTGGAAGCGCTGCATGCTTTAGCAGACGCACAAAAGCAGATCGATGCGGCTCTCAAGCAGGCGCGCCAACAGCTTGAAAAGCAGGATGCCGAGTCACTTAAGGAAAGCTACGTCAAGCTGCTTCAGAAGCAGAAGGCTGTCGGCCAGCAGATTGTACAGGTGGACAAGACGCCAAGGGAAAACGGCGATCTTCCACGCGACGTGGCGATCAAGCTTGGGCAACTGCCCGGCGACCAGGGCAAGCTGATCGACGATGCGAATGCACTTGGAGAAAAACTCAAGCAGCTCGATTCGATCGTTTACGATTGGGCCAACCACGACATCATCAAATCGATGGGCACAGTCAAGGACAACCTGGCTAAGCCGCAGACCGGCCAGCCCACGCAGTTGGCCGAGCAGCATGTCGAAGAGCAATTGCAGGACATGATCGACAGCCTTGTGCGCAAGATCGACAAGAAGGAATTCAACAGCCGCGAAAACAACGGCCAGCAGCAAAACGGTAAGCCCGGGCAGAACAAGCCCAAGCTGCCCAGCGAAGCCGAGCTGCGACTGCTTCGCAAGAACCAGGAGGCCATCAACAAGGGCACAACCGAGGCCGACAAGCAGGCCCAGAAAGATAAGGAACGCGTCCTCGATCTGGGCAGTCGGCAGGGGAGCATGCGCGACCTGCTGGATCAGCTCATCCAGCGCGCCAGCGAAGGCAAGATGAAGCTCGGCCCCGAGCCGGATAATCGCGATCAGCTTCCTGAAGAAGCCAGGAAGGAAGATGTGGACGATCAGGAGCTGACCAAGAATCTTCTTGGCGACAACCCGGCCGACGATGCCGACGCCAACAAGATCAAGCTGACCGGCGACCGCATGGCCCGTTCGCGCCAACGGCTGGCGCTCAACGATGATCCCGGCGCTGTCACGCAGGAAATCCAGAAGCGCATCGTGATCGACATCGATGACCTGATCAAAGCCGCCCAGGCCCAGCAGGCGCGGATGCAGTCCCGTCCAGGCCAGCAGCGTCAACGTCAGCGGATGGCGCAAGCACAGCGCCAGCAGCAGCAACAACAACAGCAACAGGCCCAGAACCAGCAGCACCGCGAAGATGGAACGCAGGCGGCCACCGTTTCCCGCCTCGATCAGGGCAGCGATCCCAAAGCCGACCTATCCCAGGACCTCCAGCAGAAGCTGGGCGAATGGGGCCGGATTACGGCGCGAGATCGTCAGGCCGTCGAGCAGACTGCCGGTGAACAGGAAATCGGTAAATACAAGAATTTGATTCACGACTATTACAAGTCGCTGGCCGAGCAGGCGTCGAAGCATTGAGTGCTTTATCGCGCCAGAAGTCGCGTCGCGCGTTTGTGCCCTTTTAGCCGCCCCGCCTGCGGGGCGCGTAACTGCAAACCGGAGAACGAATCATGATGTACCCAGACGTCTCCGAATTAAATGATTCATTTCCATCAGCGCCCCGTGCCCCAAGAAAGCATTCAACGATTCTCGCGCTGGTGCTCTCCGCCGCGATGGCCGCTCCAATGTCACTCGCTCTCGCCGATCCTCCGCCGGCGGCGCCGCCAAAAACCCCGCGCACGCTGGCGAAAACCCCCAATCAGGTTCGCGGCGACGAAATCAACGAGGCTCAGAAGGCCGCGGTTGAGAAAGGTCTCGCCTGGCTCGCACGCCGACAGCATCTTCCCAATGGTCAAATGGACCCCAACTGGCATGGCTACTCCAATCATGCCGGCATCACCGGGCTCGCGGGCCTCGCATTCATGGAAGCGGGTAACTTGCCCGGCCGCGGAAAATATGGTCGCGAAACGCAACGCTGCCTCGACTTTGTCCTGGCAAGCTGCCAGGAGAGCGGCCTGATCACCTCCGATGCCAGTCAGGGGCCGATGTATGGTCACGGCTTCGCCACGCTCTTCCTGGGTGAGGTTTATGGCATGACTCACGATGAGTCGATCAAGGAAAAACTTCAGAAAGCGGTGAAGCTGATCGAGAAGACGCAGAACCCCGAAGGCGGCTGGCGCTATCAGCCGGCGCCGTACGATGCCGATATCTCGGTCACCATCTGCCAGGTCATGGGCCTGCGATCCGCACGCGATGCGGGCATCAAGGTCGAAGCCGACACGATCAATAAGGCGATCGAATACGTTAAGCGGTGTCAGAATCCCGACGGCGGCTTCAGCTACATGGCCAACATGGGCGGCGGGGGAGGCAGCGCCTTCCCTCGCTCTGCTGCGGGTGTGTGCGCGCTCTACTATTCGGGCGTCTTCCAGGGCGATGAAATCGAAAAGGGCTTGAAATACGTCATGGATTTCACGCCCGGCCGCGGCGGAATGCTCAACGAAGGCCATTACTTTTATGGCTATTACTACGCCACGCAATGCACGTTCCTTGCGGGCGGCAAGTACTGGGCCGAGTTCTACCCGGCCATTCGCGATGAACTGATCCACCGCCAGCAGCAAAGCCAGGGTGGCGACCACTGGGACGGCGACTTCAGCGAAGACTACGCCACCTCCATGGCCCTGATCATCCTGGGTATCCCGAATCGGTACCTCCCCGTCTTCGCGGGCAAAGGCCCGGGGAGCTAAGAAGAAGAATCTACCACGGAGCGACACGGAGGCGCGGTTCTGCTGAAGTGAGTGCGGACGCGGGGGATGTGATCAGGATTTGTTTATTGTCCGTTTTCAGTAATCACTTTTGCGCCAAGGGCGCCAAGGAAGCCAAGATCGCCAAGAAGAAAATTTATAAATGATTTTCTTGGCGCTCTTGGCCTCCTTGGCGTGCTTGGCGCTTAAAGACACGGTAAAACGCGAAGTCCCGAAAAACCGGCCCGATCTTGTTCACAAAAATCAAAATGAATCGGCATCCCTCGCATCGGCACTCGTTCCACCAGAACCCGGCCTCCGTGCCTCCGTGCCTCCGTGGTAAATCTTTTCCTCTGGTCTGCGCGACCGCATGCCTCGCAGTTTTAGTGATTACGGGCCTGGCGCGCGCACAGAGTTCCTGGACGCTCACCACCGCCGATTTTCATACGGACCCTATACTGCTCGATGGCATCGACGATTCTGGGATCCACGTCTCGGCCCTCTCCGATCGGACAAAACGCGTCGTGGCGTTGGACCATTTCCTGGAGCTCACGCGCCAGGGCGTCCCCGAAGCGATCACCGGCAAATTTGTATTGCACATGGCCGGCGGCGATCGCCTGGGCGGTCAACCGGTGGGAATGAAAGGCAACGATCTCGTATGGGAAAGCCCGGTTCTGGGGCAGCTTCGCCTGCCGATGAAGCGCCTCATTGGGATCACCCAGCCCGGTAAGACGCCGCCGGATGCGCGGCCGCGGATGGACATCGTCTCGTTGGCCAATGGCGACACGCTCAAGGGCATCGTCACCAACATCGGCGATGGAAAAGTCGCGGTTCAAGCCGACGCCGGCAACAGCGAAATCGCTCTGTCTTCGGTTGCGTCGATCGACTTTGCTGCAACCGGCGGCGCCGCCATGCCGCAAAAGGCGTTTCGCGTGCGCTTTGAAGACGGCTCTTCGATTGTCGCAACGACGCTGGCGCTGAGCGACGATCATCTGAAGCTGGACTTAAGCAAAGATGAAAACCGCCAGGTCGATCTGAAACACATCATCGCCATCGAGCAGGTGAACGGCCCCGTGAGCTGGCTCTCCAGCCGCGCACCCATCGAGAACATTTATGTTCCTTACTTTGGCAATCGCCTGCTCTACCCCGCGCGGATGGACGCCAACTACCGCGGCAGCGACATTCGCTTCGGCGAGCAGCGCTTCGTACGCGGGATCGGCGTGCATGCCTATTCTCGGCTCGCATGGACCCTCGACGGCTCATACAAAGCATTTCGCACGCGGTTCGCCATCGATGGCGATTCGCCACTGGCCGACGTTACCGTGCGCATCAAGTTGGACGACAAGGTCGCCTACGAAAAACAACACGTCGATGCCGGTGTGCTGTCGCCAGTTGTCTTGCTGGAACTGAAGGACGCCAAGCGGCTCACGCTCGAAGTCGATTTCGGCGACGGCGGCGGCGCCCAGGACCGCCTGAACTGGATTGAGCCCGCGCTGATGAAGACCCTGCCTCCGCCACCACCTCCGCCTCCTGCTCCAGCACCGACGACCTTGCCCTCCACGCAGCCCTCGAGCCAACCATCGCCCCAAACCCAGCCCGCTGCACCTTCGACCCAGCCGGCATCACCAACGACCAAGCCGACGGACCACGAGCAATGAAGACTTCCTGAGCTGATCGCCGCGTCACCGAACCCGGTTAAGAAAACAATTTAACTCCCGCCCAGCGCACATGGTCCGGCTGATGCCAATCGCCGGCCGCTGTTGTTCATTTTGAAACTTTTTGCGCGCGCCGCGTGTCCAATGATCGTTCTTACTGGCGTTACTGGAGCATTTGCGTGGACGACAGCGAAGAGGCGCTTGTCCTTCGGAGCCAGGGTGGCGACCGGCGGGCGTTTGAGGAACTGATCCGCCGGACGGCCCGGCTGGTGTACGCCAAGCTCTATCTGGAAACAGCCGACGCGCACCAGGCCGACGACCTTTCGCAGGAAACGTTTCTCACCGCCTGGCGATCGATCGGCCAACTGCACGAGCGCAGCGGATTTCGCCCGTGGCTATTCTCGATCGCGCGGACCGTCTTGATTGATTCGATGCGGCGCGATTCGCGAAAAAAGCGCGGCGGAAGGACGGGGCGAGAGCTGGCGGAATTTCCACGGCTGGTAGCCGACGCGACATCGGACCCGGCTCATGCCGCGGGGGCGAGTGAAGAGCGGGAGCGCGTGCTCGAGCTTCTGCGGACGCTGCCGGCTGAATATCGCGAGCCGCTGATGCTTCGGTACATCGCCGGGGCGGATTACGAGGAAATTGGAAAGCAACTGGGATTGTCGAACGGATCGCTGCGCGGGCTTTTGCATCGCGGGATGAACCGTCTGCGCGAGGAGCTGCGGCGCGCGAAGATTGGATCGCGAGATGAATCTTAAAAGTTGTGCATCACCATCAGCAGACCTCCCTCTCACTCCCTCCCCCGGAGTACCGGGAGAGGGAAGAAGAGTTGGAAGCTCTGCGAGACGCATGAAAATTGCAATGGAATGAAAAACAGGCGTTATGCGGGTCGCAGCGCATGACGGGCAGTTATGAATGAACATCCACTGGAACAGATTGATGCCTTTGTCGCGGGCGGCTTGACCGACCGGGAGCGGACGGAATTTGAAGCGCACGTGGAAGCTTGCCCAACGTGTGCCACGGCACTGGCGGAGGCCAAGGATATGGATGCGGCAGTCAATCAGCTTTTCGCATTCGCCCGCCCGGGCGGCGGCTTTGAAGATCGAATCGTGCGGAATCTCAATCGGCCGAAGCTCAAGCGGCAATGGGTCCATCCGATCGTGCGGAAAGTCGCCGTCGGCGTCGCCGCGACGATCTTTGTGGGCGGGATCGGATACGTCGGCAACGCGATGATGAATGGGCAGTCGGTGTGGTTCGGGCATTTTGTGAGACAAGGGCATTCGACGGCATTGGGATGGGCAGTGAGCGATGCGGCACCCGCGGATAAATCATTTCTTGCCAAGTTACCTTCGAAGCCGCAAGCCGCCAGAGCCCTTAACGAGTTTTCCGATCAGAAGGAATCGGAACTTGGAGGGCGATATCGCAGTAATGTGGCAGCACCGCAAGACGACAAAGACAGCGTCCTGCTTCCCACCAACGATTCAAGCGGTGAGGATCAAATTGCCGGGGGCGTTAAGAAGGCTGAAGCAAAGACTGAGTACGAATCCCTTGGGAAGCTGCAGTCGAATCCGCAATTGCAGCAATCACAGAAGCTCGCATACCAGTCTTATTACGCGCTGGGTGTTCAGCCGCCGGTCGAGCAGCCAAAAGAGCCTGGACAAAATAACTACGCCTTCGGCGGAAACGCGGGGGGCGGAGCGGGTCCGGCCCCGGCGGCTAAGCCGATGGATAGCCTCGGGCGCAACGACCGCTCGGCGGGCGCTTCGGTCAACGGGAGTTTGCGCGATGCTCGGTCCAACCTGGCAACCGGAGCGGCGCAACAGAGTGCCGAAGCTGGCGTGGTTCGGAGTCCCAGCGCTTCCGAGGGAAGGGCGGCTGAGGACAAATCGGGCGCGCCAGATTCCGCGATTGCCGCGTCGCCCCAGGCCGATCACATCGACCGTCCGACAACCCAACCTGCCGAAGGCCGAAAGATCATCCGCAGCGGCGAGATGGAATTTGAAGTCGATAACTTCGAAACAGCCGTCGAGCGCATTCAGAAAATCGTGGCCGAAGAAAGCGGCTTCGTCTCCACCACCGAATCCGACAAGCTGCCTAATGGGAAGGTGAAAGGGCGGGTCGTCCTTCGCTGCCCGCCTGATCGGCTCGACACGCTGGTGCTCAAGCTGCGCGGGATCGGCGATCTGCACACGCAGCGAATCGGCGCGCAGGATATCACCAAGCAGTACACCGACCTGGCCAGCGGGCTTCGCGCGGCACGGGCGATGGAAGATCGGCTGCTGGAGATCATCAAGACCGGCAAGGGGCAGGTGAAGGACCTGCTGGAAGCCGAGAAGCAGCTTGGCGTCTGGCGGGAAAAGATCGAGCAGATTGAAGGGGAAATCCGCTATGACAACAATCTCGTTTCGCTTTCGACACTCACCGTGACGCTGGCCGAGCGAGATATCCAGACGCCGGCATTCGCGAGCGAAACGGAGACGGTGAATCTCTCGCTGGAGACGGAAAAAGTTGAAGAGGACTATCAGAAGGTGCGGGATGCGATCGACCAGGCCAAAGGGCGCATCACCGCTTCGGAGCTGAAGCAGTTCGATGCCGGCCAATATCGCGCGACGATCAGCGCTCAGTTGCCACCGGATAAGGCGGAGCCATTTCTAGCGCGCGTTAGGCAGCTTGATGGAAGGCTCGCCCATTTCGAGCGCCAGCGCACCCAGAGCACATCCAACGGAAATACCGCCCGCACCGATCCGCTCCGCGTCAAGCAGGAAGATGTGGTCGTCAATCTGACGATCTACAACCTGGCCAACATCGCGCCGCGGCGAACGAGCAATCTCGTCGTCGTCGCGGCCAACGTGGATCAGGCTTATCAATCGCTGATTGACCAGGTCAATTCGATCGATGGGAAAGTGGTCACATCCGCCATCACTCGACCAACGGCCGAGCAGACCGATGCCTCGCTGAATTTCAATGTGCCGGCCGACAAGGCGGACTTGATGCTGACCGCCATCCGCGGCGCGGGCGAAGTGGTCAAGAGCGACGTGACTGAAAGTCCCGATTCGCAGAATGTCACCGAATCCAAGCGCGGCTTCTCCATCACGCTCGCATCGCTCAACGCTTTCGCAGCACGCGAAAGCCAGCAGATCCAGCTCGCGGCGTCGGATGTGCCTGCGGAGTTCAACGATTTGCTGAGCGCGGCGCGCGACAAGGGGGGGCGCATCGCCAATTCTCAGCTCAACGAGCAGGATCGCCAGAACATCGTCGGCACGCTGACCTTCTGGATTCCGCGCGATGCGCTGCCGGCGATCGAGCAGGCGTTTGGAAAATCGGCCGAAGTGGTGTCGCGCATGGTGACGCGCTCGAACGACACACAAAACACCGTCGATACAAAGATCCAGTTCCAGGTGACCGTCAGCAGCGCCGATCGGCTGCCGGCGCGCCAGACCGTGCAGGTCACGCTGGCGGCGGCGAACGTGCCGGACACGCTCAATGCGATTCGGGCCGCGCTGCCCAAAGGGGCGCGGGTGCTGATGTCGCAGCTCGATCAGCAGGATCCGCAGAACATCAGCGGCAAGCTCGTGTTTGATTTGCCTGAAGGCTCGGATGCGAAGGTCATGGAGATATTGAAAAAGCAGACCGCGACGCTTTCGCGCCAGATCAAGCGGATTCCCGATGGGCAGATCGCGGTTGAGAAGGACCGGTATGAAGCGATGCTGGTCAGCGCCGATCATCAGCCGCCGAGGCAGACAGTGGTGGAGAAGGTGCTGGTGGGTGATGTCGATCAGGCGGTCGACGATTTTGTCGCGGCCGCTTCCAGCGCGGGCGGCCGTCAGGTGGACAATCCGCAGCGCACGGATGATGGAGCCGGTCATGTGACTTCAACGATCGTGATGGATGTGCCGTTATCGCAGAGCGCGGTGATCCTCGGTCAGATCGATCAAAAAGGATCTCGCCGCGCCCGAGAAGTGCATACCGACACCACCGCCCCCGACACAGCGCTGGCCCGGGCGCGGATCGAAGTGACCTTCTCCAACTCCGCCGCCACCCTCGGCGGCCAGGAAAGCATGGGCGACTACATCCGCCATGGCCTTCTCACCAGCCTCGAAGGGCTTGGATATAGCCTGATGTGGATCATCATCGGAATCTGCCTGGTCGCGCCGTGGGCGATTGTGATTTGGGGAGTGTGGAAGGTGATACGCAGATCGAGAGCGAAAACGCTGGCAGGTACGCCGGGCGTGCCTACGTAGCACAGCCTTCCAGGCTGTGACCAAAAGTTCACAGGCTGGAAGCCCGTGCCACAGACACCGGATCTCAATCAATAAAGCTGGCTCAGGTTTCTCTGTGGCTCACTGCTAAAGTCTGCGCGTGTAGCCAGCGATGGGTGCCATCTTCAAAGCTGTCAGCGGCGCGATAATGCGATTGAGGTTGGAGCGCCTCATCGCCAAAAATGTCGTGAACTCATCGTGATCCGCGAAAATCACGAAAGGTTTGGGCATCGGGACAAATGTGAAGTCGATCGAATCGCTGAGGACCGCTTGCAGCATCGCCCGAATATCTTTTGAGCCTTTGGCCTCAAGAGTCCAATTCTCGAGCGATTTGTCTTTCGGAAGCGCCAGCCCATGACCCTGCAAGAACTCGTTCACATTCTCCGGTTCAAAAACCACCTGCGACAAAGTGATCCGCGCTGCCTGCACCGGCTCCAGCGCGTCGATGATTGTCGATACGAACGGATCGAGGTTCTTCAAGGGCGTTTCAAACGTCGATTGGAACGACCAGGAAACCTTGCGAAATCGCTTGAGCTCTCCGGGTGTTTCGTTGAGCGAAAGAGGCATCTCGTTACCCCACTATAGGCTCTTTGCGACGGTCGACGCACCAAATCAATTATTCCTGTTGTAACGTTTCAAGCAATCGCTCAGTGGCGATCGACAGTTTCAAATCATTCTCATAGCGCGCTTCGCGAAGAGCCGCGCGGAGCCGGCAGACTTTGCTCTTGCGGCAATCGGTGCCGCGCTGAAGCAGGGAAAGAATTCTCTGCACTTGCGGATTCGAGATTGTTCTGCGTTGTGTTGAAGCCATTCAGTTGAAGCGATGAACTGTTGATCGACAAAATCGAGGCGGGGACAGAAGAGATTCACCGCTGGAAAGCGGTTCTGCTGAGCTGCGGGCCGATGCGAGGGACATCGATCTTTAGCGCCAGGGACGCCAAGACAGCCAAGAGCGCCAAGAAATCAATTTATAATTTTTCTTCTTGGCACCCTTGGCGTTCTTGGCGCATCAATCAGCGCCCCGCGCATCGGCCACTCATTTCAGCAGAACCCGACCTCCGTGCCTCCGTGACTCCGTGGTGAAAACTTCTTCACTCATAACACGCCTGCAGCGAATCGAGCCGGCGATAGAGCTCGCGCAGGACCTGGCGGTAAATCTCAAACTCCTCGGCGGCCGTCAGGTCATCCTGCTTGCGGGCGGAGCCGACGAGAATCGTTTCCAGCACTTCGGTAATGCACGGCACGCTCAGTCCAATATCTTCCGAAGACATTTCAAAATGCTCGTCCCAGGAAATGGTCGCCCGGAAATGTTTGCCGCCGGTCCGATACTCTGACCAGCCCTGGATTCGCTCCTGGCGGTGGGGGCGCAGCATGGCCATCACCGCGCGAACATCTTCTTCAAACATCTGTTCGTTCATCCATTGATCCGCGACATCCTGCGCGCAACGAGTCACCATAAAACCTCCTCCGGTTTCAACTGCTCAAGGCAGAAGCACAACAAATTTTGCAAGCCGCGAGGGCACCCGTTCCTCCGCAGCTAGTCTGCGTCGTGACGCGATCTTTGTCGCATCGGTCGCATGACACAACACGCATCGGCGGACGGTTCACGAACTCTTCACAGCGACAGCCGTGCGCCTTTCATCTGACAGCGTGTCGCGAGGTCGAAAAACCTGATGAAGTCTCGGGGATCGTCACAAATGTGGAGCGGCTGCGCGGACGAAATGGGGCGGAAAAATTCTTTGTGGGTGACACATTTTCGCCGCTCCACGCGAGAGCAATTTCAAGGATTCTGTCACTTTTAAACTGGCCACGTCGAATAATAGTGACATCTGGAAAACCTTGGCATGTTCGGGTTTCGCGGGAGGAACCTGGGCGAGTCAAGGCAACAACTTCCTCCCGCGGTGCACCAAGGTATAGACCTCAAAGGGAGTGTGCCGTGACGCTATCACACTACGTTTTACGTCCGCGCCTGCGCGATCTGCTGCTTCAATTCCTCGTTCACAAGAACCCGTTTTATCTTTTGAGCGCGCTGTCGATGATCGCCGGCTGTTTTGCAATCAACAGCGATCTGTCGCCGCACGCGGGCGAACTCGGGAAGCTGCTTTACCTGCTGGCGATTCTCAATGGCTATGAAGCCATCGTCATCGAGCTGGGGCTGTATCTGATCAAGAAGCGAAAGATCATTCGCGATGGACGAACGCTCCTGCTGATCGAAGCGCCGTTCCTGGTTGATTTGATTTTTCTCAATGCCGAGGCGGGGTTGGTTTCTTTTCACGTTGGAATCATCCTGAATCTGCTGGCCTTGTTCCTGGCATTGCTGAAAGCGGGCATCGTTCTGCGCGTTCTCAATGGAACAGTGTCGCGTGCCGACTCGGCATTCATTGCCGCCGAACTTGCGACGCTATTCATGCTGCCGTCCGCGTTCAAATGGCTGGAGCATCGTGGCCCGATTACAGGGCTGCACTTCTATC
>JANWHF010000079.1 GCA_025450555.1 Tepidisphaeraceae bacterium
CCCGCCCGGGCGGGGGGGCCCCCCCCCCCCCCGCGCTTCACACCCCCCCCCCCCCCCCGTCCGGGGCCGCGCCCCCCCCCTCCAAAAACCGCTGCCCGCCCCCGCGGCTCTTTTAAGTCATCCGCGATCCGAGCGTGTTGGTTATGGTGAACTCGCGGCGCCAGGGGACTGCAGCCCTCCAGGACATTCAATGCGTGACCGATCATTCCGCCGTATCCGCGATGGGCGGACCAACTTCATCGATCTCACCGGCCTCGCGCGCGCCTTCAAAATCCATCAGAAAAAGAATGCGGCGCATCTGCTCTTCACCTACGCGCTTGGCCAGGGCACGCCGCGCGCGATGAATGGCCGTGCGGCGCGTGACGTGGGTGATGACGATCCATTTGTTATTCAGCTTCGGCAACAACTGCACGAAACCGTCGAGATGCAGATGCTTGCCGGCCTTGGCCTTCTGTTTGTGGTCTGGATCAAAGAAGGTGATCTCGGTCAGCAGGATCTCGGCATTCTGCACATCCGGTTGATCGAATACCGGCCCGGCCGAAGTGTCGCCTAAGAATGCGACTAGTGGCACCTCAGTTCGATACTGGATTTCCACGCCTTGCTTGCGAAGCTGCGCGAGTTCGTGCCCCGGCTTTCCGAAGAATTCCTGTTTGAGCTTTTCGCGGATGCTGATGATCGCGTAGCCCAGGCTCCCTCCGCCATGATGCGTGGCCAGGGCGCGGATGCCGAAGTCGCGACGGACTTCATGGAGCTGTCCGGGCTCCATGGGAACTAATGTATAAGGCGTATTCTGCCGCTCGATTTGCCGCCAGGTGCGGATCATCGCATCGACTGGCTGCTGCAATTCGCGCGGCAGGAAAACCGTTCCGCCTTTCATTCCCTGAAAAAATCGCTGCGACAGGTAATAAGGCAGTCCGGCGATGTGATCCATGTGGCCATGGGAAATACATAAAAAATCGCTGGTCAGGGCAAAATAGGGGCACCGCCCGATGTCAAAGCAGACATTTAGTTCCGGAATCTGGACGGCGGTCTCTTCGCCGGCGACGCTGTAACCAATGACGGTATGCGCTCCAAGCGGAATCTTGGCGAACTTCTGGACCAGGAAAGATTTCGCAATCATTTCGGGGCAAGTGTAGGCGGCAAATGCGAATGCGGGAAGCGAGACTATATCTGTCACGGTTCCTTTGCGTTTAGGCCTCTAAAGCGGTAACTTCTTGAGCCAATGCGCTGCCCCTTTTGCAACGCCGAAAAAGAGAAGCTGCACGTGGTGGACTCGCGGACCTGCGAAGGCGGTCGCGCCATCCGCCGGCGCCGCGTCTGCAAAGGCTGCAAGAAGCGATTCACGACCTACGAGCGCATCGAGCAACCCAGCCGACTTGTTGTGATCAAGAAAGATGGCCGGCGAGTGCCCTGGGATCGCAACAAGATCCTGCAGGGGCTCGAGCGCGCTTGCTTCAAACGGCCGGTGCCTGAGAGCGAGCTGGCGCGAATTGCCGAGGAGGTGGAGGAGGAAGTGTTTTCCGCGCATGACCGCGAAGTGCCTTCGACGGCTGTGGGCGAACTGGTGACCGATCGCCTGCGGCGGGTCGACCAAGTGGCCTACGTGCGGTTTGCCAGTGTCTATCGGCAGTTCAAAACCCTCGAAGACCTGGTGGAAGAGGCGAGAGCGGTGCTGGATGCGCGGCGATATGACGTGCCGGGCCAGGGGCGGCTTTTCATCGAGTCCTCGCAGGCCAACGCAGCCCCCAGACAAGGCGGAGAAGACGAACCTGCCGCCAAGAGCGAACGTTCCACCGGTGTAAGGCCCAGGGCCAAGGCGCCCAAGCAGCCGAGTATTGCCGCGGTGGAATAGTGCGTTGGCGCGACAGGGAGCACTCTTGGAGGGCGTCGCTCCCGCGACGCCGCGAGCGCCGCAACGTGACAGTTTTCAAAAACTCGCGGCGGCGGAGGACCGCCGCCCTCCATACGCAATCACTGCCAGGACCAATGATTTTGATATTCAAGCCGCGAGCATCGTCCGTCCGATAACACCCGGAGCTCACACCATGATTCAATCGACGCGACTTGTCTTCGGACGCGCAGCCCGATCCTGTTGCCTGCTTGTGGGAATCGCCGGCCTCATAGCCGGCTGCGCTGAAGCGCCTCACAAAGCGCCGCCTCCCCTATGGGTTGGCCGGCCTGAAAAGAAAGTGCCCGATTTCATGCGCGGCACGATCTTCGAAAAGGTGGATCTGGAGAATACCGATCCTTATCCCATTTCCAGCTATGGATTGGTCGTCAATCTGGCCAACACGGGCGATTCAACTGCCCCAACGGCCGTGCTGGAATACATGCGGAAGGAAATGGAAAAGCGCGGCATGGGCAGCAAGGTGGTGCCCAACGCCGAGTATCTCACGCCCGATCGCGTGCTGCATGACAAGCGCGTGGCCATCGTTCAGGTGACCGGTCTGCTTCCGCCGGGCGTTCGCCAGGGACAGATGTTTGACGTCTACGTCTCATGCCTGCCCAACAATCGTACGACCAGCCTGGCCGGCGGAAAGCTGTGGGATACGGAGCTGAAAAAGGATGGAGCTAATCCACAGAATCCGTTTGGCGCCGTCAATGTGTATGGCAGGGCGGATGGCTTTGTCTTTGTGAATCCCGCTTATGCGCTCAATCGCGATCCCAATGCACGCGGAGCCGTCAAGGCGAGCTTGCGCAATGGGGTGATTATGGAAGGCGGAGTGGCCGTCTTTGATCGGCCGCTTTTCCTGCGTCTTCGCAAGCCGCAGAACAGCGTGGCTCGCGCTATCGAGCAGCGGTTGATCGATCGATTCCAGGATACGCATATCGCGCAGGCTGAGAATGAAGCGATCGTGCAGCTTTATGTTCCTATGCATTACAACGGCGATTGGGAGCATTTCTCGCAGCTTGCCATGCACGTTTACATGGAAAACTCGCCCGAATTTTCCGCGGCCCGAGCGCGGAAACTGGTGACGGCCGCGATGCAGCCGGGCGCGCCGCTGGAAGATATTTCCTATTGCTGGGAAGGGCTTGGGACTGCATCGCTGCCGGCGTTGGCGCCATTGATCTCCGATGAAAAGCATCCGGATGTTGCCTTTGCGGCTGCGCGAGCGGCAGCTTTCATAGGCGATCCGACCGGCGCAGCCGCTGCTGCATTGCTGCAGATGGCGCGCAATGATCAGCATCCTTTCCAGCTCAATGCGGTGCAGGCACTGGGATCGCTTCCGTCCTCCGCTGCCGTCAATCACATGCTGCGGCAGCTTCTGGATTCGGAAAAATCGCTCGTCCGGATCGAGGCCTACAAAATCCTGGCGCGCAATCACGATGGCTCGGTCTATTCGCGTCTTGTGACGGAGCAGGAAAACAACCAGAAGTTCGTGCTCGACATCGTGCCTTCGCATGGTCAGCCTTTGATCTATGCATCCAGCAGCGGCATTCCGCGAATTGCGATCATCGGAACCATGCCCGAAGTGGCCAACCCAGTGATGTTCTCGGCACTGGATAATCACCTGACGATCAGCTCCACGCCGGAGGGACGCGGTATTTCGATTTTCTACCGCCAGCCGGCGCCGGTGGATTCGGAGAATCAGCCGCACGACATCGCTACGCCGCCTCCGGTGCAGATGATGTCGCAGCCGGATCTGGGCGAGGTTATCGCCCGGCTCGGCGGAGTGACGGCCGGCGATGAAGCGCCGCTGAATTTTACTTACAGCGAAGTGCTGGCGATCCTCCAGAAGCTCAGCGATTCGCACAAGCTGATCGCGTTCCAGGATGGGCGCGCGGAAAACGCGGCGTTCGTTCTCCAGGAGCCACCTCGCGTGCAGGAAAGCATCTATGCGGCCCCATCGATTGATGCCGGACGGCCCAATGGCGCGGAGCCGACAGGAAAGGCAGATCCGCTTTCGCCCGATGCGATCGCGAAGGACAAGAATTAGTCAATTTTGCTCTGAAAACCAGAAAAGCGATCGGACAATGCACAAGATATGGTGGATGCAGGGTAATGGATGGCCAAATCGGGTGTATCGGATCCCGAATCGGGCTTGCAATCGGAGCATGAACGCGTAACAATGCGATTCGTATCAATCGCAGCGAATTCGTTGGCCTTTTGATGCCATCGGCTGCGGGATTCGGGTTGTTTTTCCGGTCATGGAGGACCGAAATTCCATGCGTTTGAAGAAACTGATCCTGCACGGGTTCAAGAGTTTCGCCGACCGCACGGAGTTCGTTTTTGATTCGCCCATCACGGGGATTGTCGGGCCCAACGGCTGCGGCAAGAGTAACGTCGTCGATGGCTTCAAATGGGTGCTTGGCGAGCAATCGGCCAAGAGCCTGCGCGGCGACGCGATGATGGACGTCATCTTCAACGGCTCGGGCAACCGCAAGCCTGGCGGCATGGCCGAAGTGGTCCTGGTTTTTGAAAACCCCCGCCGTGCTGATGACACCCGCATTCTTAATCTCGATGCCGACGAAGTAGCCGTGGGACGCCGGCTCTATCGCGATGGCACCAGCGAATATCAGATCAACAACAAAACCGCCCGCCTGAAGGACATCCGCGAGCTGTTTCTCGATACCGGCGTCGGCGTCGATGCCTACAGCGTCATCGAGCAGGGGCGCGTCGCGGCATTGCTCGAAGCCAATCCAGAAGAACGCCGGCTGATTTTTGAAGAAGCGGCCGGCATCAGCAAGTTCAAGCAGCGCAAGAAGGAGTCGCAGCGCAAGCTGGAGAAGGTCGATCAGAATCTGCTGCGCGTCAACGACATCGTCGAAGAAGTCGATAAGCGGCTGCGCAGCGTGAAGATTCAGGCCGGCCGAGCGCGCACGTTTCAGGAGCACACGCAACGGCTCAACGAGCTTCGTCTCAAACACGCCCTTCAGGAATATCACACGCACCACGGCCAACTGAACGAGCTCGAGGGCCAGCGCGAAGATGCGCGCTTTCGGCTGGATGATGCGACGGCCGATCTTCAGCGCAAGCAAAATGAGCTGGCCGAGCAACGCGAGAAGCATGAGCATCTTTCGCAGAAGCGCCAGCAACTGGAATATGAGCTGGTGCAAGCCGGCGCAGCATTGCAATCGGCCCGGCAGCGCCAGCAATATGCCAACCAGCAGTTGGCTCAGATGGCCGAGCAGATCGAAGCCTTTGCCGCCGATCGCGAGCAGGCGCAGACCAGGCTCGCATCGACCAGTCAGGCCCTTGGCGAGGAAACGCAAAACCTCCAGCGTCTCACTGAAGAGCTTGAATCTCATCGCCAGCAGATCGACCGGCGGCAGCAGGCCTATCGCGACAGCCAGCTTGCGCTCAACCAGGCCAATCAACAGGTCGAGCAGCACAAGTCGGCGATTCTCGATTTGATGCGCAAGCTCTCGCAGGTCAACAGCCGGCTGGGCGCCATCGAAATCGAACGGAAGAACATCGTCGGCCATCAGACGCGCCTGGCGGAACGACGGCGCATCGTGCTGGAAGAACTGGAAACACTTGGCGCGCAACAGCAGGAAACACAGGCGCGGCTCGATCAGACCCTTGCGCATATCACCGAGCAGCAGGCGCGACTCGATGAGCGCCGGCAGGAAGCGGCGCATCTCGGCAAGCAGATCGCATTCATCGGCGAGCAGCTTGGCGCGGCCCGCGAGCATCGGTCCGGCCTGCTTTCGCGCCAGAAGCTCCTCTCTGACCTGGAAGCGCGGCGCGAGGGCGTCAGTGAAGGCGTCAAGAGCGTCCTCCGTCAGCGCGAGTCGAAATTCCCCTTCATTCGCGGACTCGTGGCGGACGTGCTGCGCGTGGATGTCGAGCATGCCCACGTGATCGAAGCCGCTCTCGATGGTCGCGATCAATGGCTGGTCACCAGCGAATCGACGCAGGCCATCGTGGCGATGGAGCAGCTGGGTGATCTGGAAGGTCGCATCAATATTCTCTGCATGGATGCGATTGCCGGCGGCGCGCAGGCGGATAACGCCTACGACTGGAATCGTCATCCGCAGCGCATTCGATTGGCCGGCGATCTGGTTCGGGTCGATCCAGTGGATGCGCCGCTTGTCACCCATCTTCTTGGACGCACGGCGATCGTCGATCATCTTTCCGATGGAATCGAACTTCATCGCACTGGTCCTGCCGGCTGGCGATATGTGACGCATGATGGGCAGGTCATCGAGGCCGATGGCACGCTTCGGGCCGGCCCGCTGACGGCTGCTATGGGGCTTCTCTCCCGCCGATCGGAATTGGAAGCCCTTTCGCAGCAGATTGCGGAAGTCGATCATCGCATCGAGCAGCTCGCCTGGCAGTTCACCGAAGGCAATGCCGCCGCCAAGCAGCTTGAAGAACAGCAGAACGCCCTGCGAAACGAGGTCTATTCGGCCAATACCACCAAAGTCGAATTGTCCAGCAAAATTTCGCAGAATAATGATCGCCAGCAGTCTTTACATCGCGAGCAGCCGGTGCTGGATCGCGAGCTGCAGTTGCTGCTCGATCAGACCGGCCGGCTTAAATCGCAGGAAACAGAACTCACAGCGGCCAAGGCGGCTCACGAAGCCGACCAGGCGGCGCGACAGCAGAAGATCGAGGAATTGACTTCGCTTCAGCAGAAGCTGACCGACGATCTGCGCCAACTTGGCGAAGAGCTGACGGCCACGCGGGTCCAGCTCGGGCAAGTGCAGGAAAAGCAGCTTGCCAGCCAGCAGCAGGTGCAGCGAATGAGCCTGGCGGAAGCCGAGCTTCGCGAGCAGGTCGAACGGCTCGCGCGCAGCGCGCAGGCGATCGAAAGCCGGCGCGGCGGCGTCGAATCCGAGCTTGCCCAGGCGTCCCATGCCGAGAAGCAGGCCACGGATAAGCAGCAGGAGCTCAAGCAGCAGATCGAATCGGCTGTCGAAAAAGTCAGCCAGTCCAACCAGTCGGTCCAGGAATTGACCGGACAAGTGGAAACGCTCCGCGGCGAACATGCCGAGATCGAGCAATCGCTTCACGGCCTCGAGCTTCGCGTCAGCGAGCTTAGCGTTCGGCTGGAAACGCTCGTGTCGCGAACGCTGGAAGAACTTCAGCTCGATCTGCCGGCCCAATACGCGAGCCTCTCGGCTGATGGCGGTGCGGGTTACGAGCCGGGCGAAGTCGATTGGGATGCCGTCGCCGAGGAGATCAAGGAGCTGCGCGAAAAGCTGCATCGCCTGGGCAACGTCAATCTCGATGCGATTGGCGAGCAGGATGAACTCGAGCAGCGATCGGTATTCCTGGCCACACAGGTTCAGGATCTCACCGAATCCAAGCTGCAGCTCGAGAGCCTGATCAACGAAATCAATACCGAAAGCAGCCTGCGCTTCGAGCAGACCTTCAATGCCGTCCGCGAGCATTTCCAGGGCATGTTCCGCAAGCTCTTTGGCGGCGGCAAAGCCGACATCTTCCTGGAAACGCAAGTCCCCGCGCCTAAATCTCAGCAGCCAACTGACGGCAGCGAGCCGGCGATGGTGAAGGTGGATGTGCTGGATGCCGGGATCGAAGTGATCGCGCGCCCGCCGGGCAAGCAGCCGGTCAGCATCAGCCAGCTCTCGGGTGGTGAAAAGACGATGACCTGCGTCGCGCTGCTGTTGTCGATTTTCAAGAGCAAGCCCAGCCCGTTCTGCATCCTCGACGAAGTGGATGCCGCGCTGGACGAAGCCAACAACCAGCGTTTCAACCTGATCGTCCAGGAATTCCTGGAGCAATCGCAGTTCATCATCATCACCCACTCCAAGCGCACGATGCAGATTGCCGACGTGCTGTACGGCGTGACCATGCAGGAGCAGGGCGTCAGCAAGCGTGTGGCGGTCAAGTTCGATCAGGTGGACGCAAAAGGCCACATCAGCGAGCAGGCTGCCGCCTAAAGCCCGGTAATTTCTCCCCTCTCCGGCCAGATGCGCGCCTTCATGGCGGCGCCGACTTCTTCTGATCTCCTCCGATAATCCGAACACCAATCCATTAGCTAAAAGTTTGTCAAGAAGATCCCTTGTTCCTCCGATTTTAAGGTGGACCGTTTTCGGTGGGATGTACGGGCTACGCAACTCTTGCGGATGGTTATGGGAAACAAGCGCAAAACACTGGCCCTGGCAGTGTCGTTTCTGCTGGGGGGGACAACACTGCGTGCCGGCTTGGCGATGGCAGCGCCCACGACGATGCCCGCCACCGCACCGGCCGCCAATCCTGCCGCGCCTTCCGCGCCGGACATGACCGGCCTTTCGCTGGAAGATCTCATGAATGTCGAGATCTCCAGTGTTTCGCGCCAGAAGCAGAAGGTGGCCGAGGCGCCGGCCGCCGTCACCGTGATCGGGCAGGATGACATCGAAAACTCCGGGATGTACACCATTCCGGATCTGCTCCGACTCGCGCCGGGCATGGATGTGGCCCGCATCGACGGCAACAAATGGGCCATCTCCTCGCGCGGCTTCAATCAGCAATTCTCCAACAAGCTGCTGGTGCAAATGGACGGCCGCAGCGTCTATACGCCACTCTTCGGCGGCGTCTATTGGGATTCGGTCGATTACGTATTGGCCGATCTGGATCGCGTTGAAGTGGTGCGCGGCCCGGGCGCGACGATGTGGGGCGCCAATGCCGTCAACGGCGTCGTCAGCATCACCACCAAGAGCGCCCGCGATACGCAGGGCTTTCTGCTCGACGGCCGCGGCGGAAATGATCAGCAGGAAGGCTCCGTTCGTTTTGGCGGCAAGATCGACGACAACACCTACTTCCGCGTCTACACCAAATACCGCAATTTTGAAGACCAGAATTTCGCGTCGAACAAGTCGGCCAACGATAGCTGGGATTCTTCCCAGACCGGCTTCCGCATCGATCGCTATGCATCTCCTTCCGACACCCTCACGCTGCAGGGCGATATCTTCGGCGAGGAGCTGAACCAGACCGACATCGTGCCGGCCTATACCCCGCCATTCAGCGCTCTGCGTAATGATGGATTCACCACCGATGGCGGCAATCTCCTGGGGCGCTGGACGCATCGCGTTTCCGATACCTCCGATCTTTCGCTCCAGCTCTATTACGACCGCTTCGACCGCTACGATGACGTTTTCAACTATCAGCAGAACACTTACGACCTGGATTTCCAGCATCGATTTGCCCTGGGCGATCGCAATGAACTGATCTGGGGCGCGGGGTATCGGCTCGTGGGTGACCGCCTGGAAGCGTTCGGCGGAAACAGCTTTGAGCCGCTGCATCGCGTCGAGCAAATCGCCAATGCCTTCGTGCAGGATGACCTGACGCTCATACCCGATCGGCTGCATTTGTTCCTGGGCAACAAGCTGGAATACAACACCTACACTCAGGTGGAAAATGAGCCGGGCGGGCGAATTCTGTGGACCCCAGACGATCGCAATTCCGTCTGGGGATCGATCGCCCGAGCCGTCCGCACGCCCACGCGATACGAAGAAGATGGCAACATCATCGGCGGTGAAGCCGCCGTCCAGGGCATGCCGGCGCAGCTGGTCTACCAGGGCAATCACAACCTGGTTTCCGAAGAGCTGCTGGCTTACGAGCTGGGCTATCGCGTGAAACCCGCGCGGAATTTTTCCGTGGACGTGTCGGGCTTCTTCAACCATTACCAGCATCTGATGGGCGAGGAACTCGTCGGCTCATCGGTCGCGATGCAGCCTGCCCCGCACCTGGTCATCAACAACCAATGGGACAATCACCTGTACGGCGATTCTTTTGGCACCGAACTCAGCGCCGCCTGGAACGTCACCGACCGCTGTAAGCTCATGGGCTCCTATTCATTGATCGACATCCAGTTGCATCACGACCGGGCCGACACCGGCTCAACCGAAGGCTACCTGGAAAGCACTACGCCGCAGAACCAGGCGCAAATCCGTTCCTACTTGAAGCTGACGCGTAACGTGCAGCTCAATGCCGGCGTCTACTACACCGGCCCCCTTGCCGAAGGCCACATCCCCGCCAATTTCCGCGTCGATCTGGGCGCCATCTGGCGTCCGGTCGATCACCTGGAGATCGGCGTGGGCGTGCAAAATCTGCTCGATAACCAGCACCCCGAGTTCACCAGCCTCGGCTCCTACACCGCCGCCACCGAATCCCCCCGCGCCTTCTATGGCCGGCTGACGATGCGGTTTTAAGCCGGCGACGCCGCCTGGCCCTACGCAACCGTAGTTGCTGATCCCTGTAATTCGTTAAATGTTCTCGGTGGAACTTTGGAACTTGAACCCGTGCGCGGCGCGCGACACTTGCGCGCCGCGCGCTGTGATTAGGAGGCTCATCAATCGCAAAATGCTGATTATGAATGGCTTGCGATTATGCCCCGCGCGCGGCGCGCTACCCTCGCGCGACACCAGCGCCGCGCTACAATTGTCAATCGAAATTACTTTTTATGACGGACGTTTTCTAGTTTCCAGTTTCTGATCTCTAGAACCAGCCCCCGATTTACACGGATGGACACAGATAAAATTCGGTCCACCGAGTCAATGGGGTTTCCCGGCCGCCTTTAGCTTCTGGCATTCCTCTTCTATCGGAGCAAGCGTCCGATAGAACGGCTGCTGGGCTAACTCCCTCGCATCCTCAATCAGAATTGAAAGCTCGCTGTGATCGTAGCAATCCATCTTGAGCGGCCCTGGGCCCGATTCGGGTGCGGATTCTGCACGACTTTGGCGTGCCCCACGATTATCAAGTAAATCAGATTTCAAACATCTAAATAACAGCGGCGTCTATCAGACTTAGGATTGGCTTGCCTTTTTGCCCGTCCGGCAGAAGCCGGATGATCAACGCGCGGGCAATACCTGTCACTTTTCGGCGATCTTTTTGGTCACGGCGGGGTGTGGTGTGCCAAAGGGCAGCCCTTGTTACACTGCCGAGAATCAGATGCGATTGAAAAATCGATCCATCGCCTCGGTCGTTTTTGCCGGTGTTGCGTTGGGCGCGGCATTTCTGAGTGCCCAGACGCTTTCGACCTCCGACACCTCCATCGAAATCTCCGCATCGCAGCGCGGCATCATCATCCAGTCGTTGAAAGTGATCGATCCGGAAAAGGCTCAGGGAATTACATCTGTTCCTGTCACCCTTCCGGTCATCGCCTGGGCGAAGCAGGGGGCCAATCGAAAGGCGTTGCATTGGCGATTTGTCGCTAAGTCGTTCGATCCGAAGAAGGGGGAATTGGAGGCGGTGTTTGCGAGCGATGAGCCGGCGATGGAGTTGCGGTCGCGATGGGTGGCGGCGGTGGGGGAGAGCGGGCCGGTCGAGCATTTTTTGACGATCAGAAATCTGGGGAAGGAACAAATCGAATTGCCTTGGGGGGCGTCGCTGGTGATTGGGGGGAAGGGAAAGAATCTGGAGCAATGGTGGGTGGAGAAGGGCGGCGGGACGCCGTCGCCGATCGGTCGGCATATCGAGGCGATTGAGCCGGGGTTTTCGAGCAATTTGCTTTCGACTTCATATTCGACAGACAAGCCTCACGATGCGATTCCGTGGATGGCGGTGCAGAGCCGGGATGGCTCGGGCGGGTGGTATGCGGGGATTGAGTCGTCGGCACGGGTGGTGATTCATCTGGATGCCCATATTCCCGCTGTAGCTCTCGATCGATCGATCGCACCCCCTCCCCAGCCCTCCCCCGGAGTACCGGGGGCGGGAGAAAAAGGCGGTGCGCAGGAGGTTGAATTCACTGCGACGCTCGGCTTGCAGCCGGTGGAAGGCGTGCTGACGAAACTCGCGCCGGGTGAGACGTTTGAAGCGCCGCCGGTGTTTGTGGGGTGCTATGAGGGAGATGTCGACGACGGATGCAATCGATTACGGCACTGGTTGTCGCGCCATGTGCGCCCTCCCACCGATGATCCGCGTTATCCGCTGCTGGTGAACAATTCCTGGGGCGGCGGGATGAACATCGACGATCGCATCAGCCGAAAGATGATCGACGAGGCTTCGGGTCTTGGGTTCGAGATGTTTCACATCGACGCCGGCTGGTTTCGAGGCGTGGGCGACTGGTTGCCGAGCCCGACGAAGTTTCCGCATGGCCTTGCGCCGATCGCCGACTATGCCCACAGCAAGGGCATGAAATTCGGCCTGTGGGTTGGGTGGACGCAGGGAGGCATCATCACCGATACGAGCGGGCGTCAATCGACTTTAAGTTTAGTGGATCCGGCGCAGGGCGGCTGGTTTCCAATTGGATATCCGCCGAACTTCAAGCCATCCGATTTCACCGGCGCGACGGTTTGCCTGGGCGATCCGCGAGCGGCTGACTGGTGCCTGGAGCATCTGCGGAGCATCGTGCGGCAGAACAGGCTCGACATGCTCGAGCACGATCAGACGATGATCGTGGACAAATGTGGTCGCGAAGATCATCTGCACACCGATTCGCCGGTCGATATTTCTTATCGGGGCGCGCAGGGGTATTACCGGGTGCAGGATGCGCTGCGGAAGGAATTTCCGCGGCTGCTATTCGAGGATTGCGTGAATGGTGGCCGGCAGGTGGATTATGGCGTCGTTCGGCGGGTGCATTACATCAGCATCACCGACACGTACGATCCTCTTTCCAATCGCCGGGCGTTTTTCGATGCGTCGTATGCGCTGCCGCCGGCCATGTGCGAGTGTTATGTCGAGAATCGGCCCGGCAAGACGCCGGCGAATTTTCTGTACATGCTGCGCAGCGGGATGATGGGCTGGTTCACGTTGATGACCGACACGATGCGATGGACGCCGGGGCAGCATGAGCTGGCGCGGAAAGAGTTGGAGCTTTACAAAAGCTCGCTTCGCCCGCTGATTCGGGATGGGAATGTGTTTCATGTGTCGGATCGGCCGGATGGTGTGCATTGGGACGGGATGGAGCTGACTTCCGCGAACCGTCTCAGCGGAGCTTTACTTGCATTTCGGGGAACCGGACAGGAGGGTTCCCATACATTTTTGCTCAAAGGGTTGAATGCGGGGGCGATCTACGCCGTTTCGTCGCCGGACCGTCCGGGATGGCAGGTTTTTCGAACCGGAAGGGCGCTGGAGAGGGTGGGGTTGAAGGTTGAGCTTTCTGAACC
>JANWHF010000080.1 GCA_025450555.1 Tepidisphaeraceae bacterium
CGAGCAGATCGCTTTGGCCATACGAAGTGCTGAGCATCATGCCGGAAAGCGGGCCCCAATTTTGGCCGCCCCAGACTTGGCCGCCGCTGGAATTGTCGGGAGATGGATACTTGATCCAGCAGATCGGTGGATCATACATGTCCGGCAGGCCAAGCTCGGGCTTCTGCGCTTCCTTGATTCGGCGGGGATCATAATAGAAGCCGTAGAAGCCGCCCTTTTTCACGAGATCGATTCGACACGCCGGCGTCCAGTTGCCCTGGTTGTCGGCGGTGACCAGTTCATCGTGCGGCCCCATGCCCAGGCCATTCGCGGCGCGCAGGCCATTGGCGTAGCGCTCATATGTGCCGCCGTATTTGGGGACTTTGATGATGTAGCCGTAGGTCGCCAGGCGGTAGTCCATCGGCGCCTGGTTGCCGCAGGAGGAGAAATAGAAATTCCCTTCGCTGTCGGTCTGAAGGTCCATCAGGAAGGCATGATAGATAGGCGAAGCTGGCCAGGCATTGCAGAAGTTCTCGTAAAAATCGGCTTCACCATCGTGATTGAGATCGTGAAGAATTGTGATCTGATCGCGCCCCAGAACATAGACCTGATTGTCCACGATCTTCAGCCCTAGTGGCTCATACAGGCCGGCGGCAAAGCGCTTCCAGGTGACGTGATCGAGCTTGTCGTCGAGGCCGGAGACGATCCAGACATCGCCGCTGAAGGTTGCAATGGCCGCGCGCCCATCGGGGAAGAAGTCGAAGGCACTGGTCCGCATCCAGGCTTTCCAGGGGTTTTGCTCGGGGATTTCGACGTTATCGACGGCGTAGGCCCAATTGTCGGATCCACGCTGGCCGTGGGTGACGACAGTCTGCTTCCAGATCGGCGGGCCGCCGTTGCGCATCGCCGGCAGGTCTTCGACCGTCGAGGCAGCCTGCATCAACTCACTGAAAATCGATTGCATCCCGGTCGGAAGTCGGCAGGTCACGATCTTGAAGCTCTCGGCCTGCGAATGAGCCGGCAACATGAGTTCAATGCGATTGCCAGTGCTTTCCAGCTTCGTGCCATGGGGAGCGTGAATGAGACCCACATTCGTGCCATCGCGATCATGCACGAGCCGGACGGCTTGACTTGATGAAGCTTGCGATGAGTTGCTGCCGGTGTCTCGTGATGTGACGTCCGAGACTTCGCAAATCAGCATCTTCTGTGGCTTATCAGATGGGTCCACATGCAATGTGCGCGTGAAGGCAACCTGGCCGTCCTTTGAGACGCTCGATTCCATTTCCAGAACGCCCATCGAGCCGACGTCATAGGACAGCACGACATGCTCGCCATTGCGATACAGGCCTTTGTAATGGGCCCATTCTTTGGGTAAGGGCCCGATGCGGTCCTTGCGCGGGTCGGCAAATTTTCCGTCGTCGGCCCAGCCGGGGTCGGTCAGCGTGCTGAATTGAAGATTGCCTTTGACGCGCGTGGGAAAATCGCCCTTGTATTGGCCCAGATTCGTGCGGCTCAGATCGAGAAAACCGCCGCTCCATCCGCCGGCGAGGCTCATTAAGTCGGTGTCAAAACAGACGGTCGCGTTGTTGCCGACGTGAATGACGATGCCTCGAACGGCCAGCAATTCGCCGCCATCGGTTTTGACGGCGCCATCATCCTGGCTCGTCGCCCCTTGCGTGCGCGGGCGAAGAACGCTGCAGGAGATGAATGGGCCATAATCCATTACGTCGCCGCGGCTGGGGCCTTGCGGACGAGTGCGCCGTGCGCGCGTGGTTGCACGTGGGCGGGTGGTTGGGGTTTGCGCGCTCACGAAGCTTGGCGCCGCAAGGAGAGCGCAAAGCAAAACTGTAAATCCGATGGACAATTTATATCGTGATGATGGATTAGGCATGATTGTGCTCAAACCCGCGCGCGGCAAATGCGAGAAGCCGATCCGCGAGCCCATATGGAAAAAAGCATAAAGCTCCCCCGCCGGTATTACGCGTCAGGGCAATCGCATGGTGGCACTGCGCGATGCGTAGCACAGGCTTCCAGCCTGTGATTCTTGATCCACAGCCTGGAAGGCTGTGCTACGAAGCTGCATATGCGATTGCCCTATATTACGCGTCGAGAGCGAAGCCGTTGCAAGTTCAGGGCAGCGCGGTTCCGGTTCCTTTTTTCAGAACCACAATCCGATCGGCATCCGTGCCATCAAAGTGCTCCATCTGCCCTTCGGGCCAGAGGACATCGATGCCGTCTACGTTCGTTGTAGATCCGAGTCCAAAATGGGCGCGCGGATCATTGCTGCACAAATAGCTGGAGCCGGGTGTGACCCACCCGACTCGCTGCCGACCGCCGGAGAAAATGACAATCCTGGCGCCACAGGCGTCACGACCGCCCAACAGCGGTTCGATGGCCCGCACCATCAGCCAATGACCCCGATGTTTGGCAGTATTTTTCAGCAGCCGCGCGGGACCACTGACCGTTGTGATGATCAGATCAATCGCGCCATCATTATTCAGGCTGCCCCACGCAAGGCCCCTGCCAACGTTCGGCTGGCTGCAAAAAGCAGGGTTTTGTGCTGAAATGTCGATGAATTTCCCGCCATGATTGGCAAAGAGCCGATTGCGCTGAGCATACGCCAGCCAATAATTGGGCAGCTCCGGCGCATCCTGCTGAGAGACTGGCTTGCCGCGCACAACTCGACCGTTCGTAATTGCCAGGCTTGGCCAGCCGCTGTTATCAAAGTCGGCCAGGACCGTGCCAAAGCCGGTGCCCTGGCCGTGGCCGATCAGACCTGCGGCAGCGGTGCGATCGGCAAAACTTTTGGCAGCGATTTGAATCCAGAGCGTGTTGGTTTCCTCGCTCAGATGCGTGACGAACAAATCGGTCAGGCCGTCGCCATCGATATCCTGCCAGGCGATGCCCATATTCCCCTGCGGCTGGCCGGTTTCATTGAAGGCTACACCCATCGTCATCGCCTGATCGACGAAGGTGCCGTCGTGCTGATTGATCCACAGCCCGTTGGCCTGGGCATCATTGGTGACAAAAATGTCCGGCCAGCCATCGCCATTGAAATCGGTGCAGAGAACGCCGAGGCCTTTGCCGGGTGATTGGCCAAGTCCGCAGCGGTCGGTCACGTCCTCGAATTTCACGGGGCGAATGCCGTGAGCCTTACTCTGGTTGGAAAGACTGGCGCCCAGATTGTGATAGACGCGGGTAATCGAGCCGGGGAAATCGTTGGGTCCACAATACTCGGGCTTTCCATCGCGTCCGGTGCAGGTGCGCGTGGGGTCGTACGCGACGTAGAATGTCACCACCAGATCGAGCCAGCCATCTCGATCATAATCGATGAAGGAAGCCGAGGTGGCCCATGGAAGGTATCCGCCAGCTTGCGATGGCAAAGAGAGGCCGGCTTGCGACGTGGCTTCGACAAATTTGCCATGCCCCTGATTCAGGAAAAGTCGTACGCCTCCGTACTCGGTGAGCACGACATCCGGCAACCCGTCATTATTCACATCACCGATAGCCACGCCCATCCCCCACCCCGCCACGTCCAGCCCCGAGCCATCCGACGCATCGCGAAAGGTGCCGTCCGGCTCCTGGTGAAAGAGGCGATTGGTCAAACCCGAATCCGGTCCAGCATTTTGGACTAAATACAGGTCGAGACGGCCGTCGCCGTCATAATCGAATAGCGCGGCACCGGAGCCCATGATCTCCGGAAACGCATGTCGCCCCAGCGGACCGACCGAATGAACGAAGTGAAGGTTTGCGCGGTCAGTGTAATCCTGGAACCAGCGATACGAGGATAGCGATTCGGTATTGCTGGCTGTTGTCTTTGGTTTGCCGCAGCCCAGGCAGGTGAACAAAAATATGCAGAGCGGCACCAAAATGGGCCGTACGTTAAAGTCGATCGTCATGTCGTAGTTGAGCTTAACGTTGCCTCTTGCAGCCAAAACTGAACATTGATAATAGCTGGGCGGCGGATTTGCCGACAGAATGAATTGAGGCAGGCGAGAATGATCTCGCCCGAAAGGCAGCGCGCGTGACGGAAGTTCGTGGAAAAAAGGTGACGGTTGCGGGGCTGGGTCGGTTTGGCGGGCAGATGGCCGCGGCGCGCTGGTTGGTCGAACAGGGCGCGCAGGTGCTGGTGACCGATCGGACGCCAGCCGAAAAATTGGCCGATTCGGTCCGGCAGCTTCAGGACTTGCCGATTACGTGGAGATTGGGCGAGCATCGGCGCGAAGACTTCGAACAGACCGATTTGGTCGTCGCAAGCCCGGCAATTCCATTGACAAATGAATATCTCGTTGCCGCCCGCAAGGCAGGCGTGGAGATCACCGCCGAAATCCGGCTGTTTGTCGAGCGGTGCCCCGCTGCGATCATCGGGGTAACCGGCACCAAGGGCAAATCGACGACGGCGACGCTTCTGGGCCGCATGCTGGAAAAGCGATTCAAAACCTGGGTCGGTGGAAATATCGGAAAACCACTGCTTCTGGACTTGCCGAAGATCAAAAAAGAGGATTTGGTCGTGCTGGAGCTGTCGAGCTTCATGCTCGAGCATCTGTCGGCGATGCGGTGGTCGCCGCACGTGGCGCTGATCACGATGATCGCCGCTGACCATATCGAATGGCATGGCTCAGTCGATGCCTACGTGCAGGCCAAGAAGAATATCATCCGGTTTCAGAAGGCGGATGATGTTGCCGTGCTCAATTCGTCCGATGAAGTGTCCAAAGCATTCGCGAAAGATGCTGTCGGGCACTTGCGATGGTTTCCGCTGCAATCGTCGCGCAAATTCGAGCTGACATTGCCGGGCGAGCACAATCAAATCAATGCACAAGGCGCTTTTGCCACCGCCAACGTATTTGGAATTACCTGGGAAGAAGCCAACGAAACGACGCGCACATTTTCCGGCCTGCATCACCGCCTCGAGCTGGTCTGCGAACGCGATGGCGTGCGGTATTACGACGATTCGATCGCCACGATCCCGCAGGCCGCCGTTGCGGCGCTGGATGCCTTCGCTCCGCGAACGGTGATTCAGATCATTGGCGGACAGGAACACG
>JANWHF010000081.1 GCA_025450555.1 Tepidisphaeraceae bacterium
GGGCTGGCGCAATGGGTGGTGTCGAAACAGAACCCGCTCACCGCCCGCGTCTTTGTCAATCGCGCCTGGCAGCAGATGTTCGGCAAGGGCATCGTCGAGACCAGCGACAACTTCGGCAGCCAGGGTTCGCCGCCCACGCATCCGGAGCTTCTGGATTATTTGGCCTGCGATTTCCGCGATCATGGCTGGGACATGAAACGTCTGCTGAAGGAAATTGCCCTATCGGCAACCTATCAGCAATCATCGCGCGCCTCGGCCCAGTTGCTCGCCGTCGACCCGGCCAATCATCTGCTGGCGCGCGGGCCGGCGCGGAAGCTGACAGCCGAGATGCTGCGCGATCAGGCGCTATTCGACAGCGGCTTGCTTGTTGAAAAGCTCGGCGGGCCAAGCGTGAAGCCCTATCAACCGGACGGCGTCTGGGACGTGGCGATGGGCCATCCGCATTACGACCAGGGACATGGCGACGATCTGCATCGCCGAAGCCTTTACACCTTCTGGAAGCGCACCGTTCCGCCACCGGCCATGACGACGTTCGATGCCGCCGATCGGAGCATCTGCACCGTGCATCGGCAAGAGACGAGCACGCCATTGCAGGCGCTGGCGCTGCTCAACGATGTTCAGATCACCGAAGCGGCTCGGTTCATGAGTCAGCGCATGCTTCGCGAAGGCGGCTCATCGCCCGACGCGCGAATCTGCTGGCTTTTTGAATTGATTACCGATCGCCACCCCAAGTCGCGCGAATTAACGATCCTTCGGCAATTACTCGACGAGCAACGCGAGATTTTTGCAGCCGACCCGGCATCGGCAAAGAAACTTCTGAACGTCGGCGAAACCAAAAACGAGCCGTCGCTCGATCCGGTTGATCTCGCGGCGGGAACGGTATTGGCCGAGGCGATTTTGAATCTGGACGACGCCGCCATGCGACGGTGAGAGGACTCATGCCACGTTACTGCAACAACATCGAACATGTCGTCAATCGGCGGGATTTCCTGGCGCGCTGCGGCATGGGTCTTGGCGGTGCAGCGCTGATGTCGCTACTCAATCGCGACGCGCGGGCGGCTAACGTCGCCAATGTAAATCCCTTCAAAGGAATCCTGCCCGCCCCACACCTTGCTCCGCGCGCCAAGCGCATCATTTACCTTTTCATGAGCGGCGGCCCTTCCCAGCTTGACCTGTTCGACTACAAGCCGCTGCTGAACCGAATGAATGGCCAGGACCTGCCCGCCTCGGTGCGCAACGGCCAGCGCCTCACGGGCATGTCCGCCAACCAGGCGACGCTTCCACTGGCCGGGTCGATTTTCAAATTCGCCCGGCACGGTAGGAGCGGCGCATGGGTCAGCGATCTGCTTCCCTGGACATCTAAAATCGTCGATGAGTTGTGTTTTGTGAAATCGCTCTACACGGAGCATATCAACCACGACCCGGCCATCACCTTCTTCCAGACCGGCCACCAGCTTGCCGGCCGCCCTTCGATGGGCTCGTGGCTCAGCTATGGGCTGGGCAGCAACAACGAGAATCTGCCCGCATTTATTGTTCTGATTTCCAAGGACCGCATCGATCAGCCGCTGTATGCGCGACTGTGGGGAAACGCATTTCTGCCGAGCATCCACCAGGGCGTGCAATTCCGCAGCGGGAAAGATCCGGTGCTGTTCCTCAAGAACCCCGACGGCATTTCGCAGCTTGGCCGCCGAAAGATGCTCGATCGCCTCGCCGAATTGAATGAAGTCCAATACCAGGACCTGGGCGATCCTGAAATCAATGCGCGCGTGGCTGAATATGAGATGGCCTACCGCATGCAGACCAGCGTGCCCGAAGCAATGAACATTGCCGATGAATCGGCGGCGACGTTCGAGCTTTATGGCCCCGAAGCGCGTCAGCCCGGCACCTTTGCCGCCAACTGCTTGCTTGCGCGCCGGCTTGCCGAGCGCGACGTGCGATTCATCCAGCTCTATCACCCCGGCTGGGATCAGCACGGCAATCTGCCCGCCGGGATCCGTCGCGAAGCCAATGACACCGATCGCGCGACCTATGCCTTGATCACCGATCTAAAGCAGCGCGGGCTTCTCGATGATACGCTGGTTGTCTGGGGCGGGGAATTTGGCCGCACCAATTATTCACAGGGCAAGCTCACGCCCACCGATTATGGCCGCGACCATCATCCCCGCTGCTTCACCGCCTGGCTCGCCGGTGGCGGCGTCAAGCCGGGCTTCACCTTCGGCATGACCGACGATTTTGGCTACAACGTCGCCGAGAATCCGGTCCACGTCCACGATTTCCAGGCCACCCTCCTCCACCTCATGGGCATCAACCACGAAAAGCTGACGTTCCGATTCCAAGGGAGGTATTACCGCCTGACCGACGTGAGCGGCCAAGTGGTCAAAAGCCTGCTGGCATAAAAGGTTCGATAAAGCCCGAAACGCAGCCGCGTAGGTTAGAGTATGTCTTAATGCCGGGCCGTTTTTCAGATCGGTCGGCATGTGAATTACGTAGCACAGGCTTCCAAGCCTGTGATTTTCCGTTCACAGCCTGGAAGGCTGTGCTACGCGATGCGTGGCACGTTTCCAGTCTGCAAATCAGTTGTAAAAGGGACGGCGGATTTCCGCCCCGAAGAAAATGATCAGAACCGCAACGATCGCCATCGTCGCTCTATCGGCTGCCTGGATGTGCAGCCGCGCAGTGGCAGCCCCGGCTGAGGTTCGCTTCAATCGCGACGTGCGGCCAATCATTTCGGAGAATTGCATCGGCTGCCATGGGCGGGATGATGCGAAGCGCAAGGGCGATTTTCGGCTCGATCTGCCTGATGGGGCGACGCACGCGGCCAAGGATGGAAAAATCCCGATCGTTCCCGGCAAGATCGACCAGAGCGAGCTTGTTCGAAAGATCACTGCAACTTCGCCGGATGATCGAATGCCGCCGGCTGACAGCAATAAGCATCTGACGGCCGATCAGATCGAAACGCTCAAACAATGGATCGCGCAAGGCGCGAAGTATGAAGAGCATTGGGCGTTTGTCGCGCCGGTCCGGCCACAGCTACCGATGGTGAAAGACCAATCCTGGTGCAAGAATCCGATTGATTGTTTTGTTTTGGCGCGACTCGAGAGCGAAAACATGAAGCCCTCGCCGCGCGCCAGCCGCGCGACGTTGCTGCGGCGAGTCTATCTGGATCTGGTGGGCCTTCCGCCAACGGTCGAGCAGCTCAACGCATTCTTGAATGACGATTCGCCCAATGCTTATGAAAAGGTCGTCGAACAATTGCTCGCCTCTCCGCATTATGGCGAGCGATGGGGACGCCACTGGCTTGACGCGGCTCGCTATGCCGACAGCGATGGATATGAGAAAGACAAGCTGCGTTTCATCTGGTTCTATCGCGATTATGTGATCGACGCCTTCAATCGCGATCTGCCTTACAACCAGTTCATCATCGAGCAGCTTGCCGGCGACCAGCTTCCTCATCCGACGCAGGCGCAGCGCGTCGCCACCGGATTCCTGCGCAATTCGATGCTCAACGAAGAAGGCGGCGTCGATCCCGAGCAGTTCCGCATGGACGAAATGTTCGACCGCATGGATTGCATCGGCAAAAGCATCCTCGGCCTGACCATCCAATGCGCTCAATGTCACAATCATAAATTCGATCCGATCTCGCAGGAGGAGTATTACCGGCTCTTCGCGTTCCTCAATAACGACTGGGAATCGCAGCGGGTGGTTTATGCGCCCGACCAGCTCATGAAGATTTCCAATCTGCGCCGCCAGATGCGGCAGATCGAGCTGGATCTGCAAACCCAGACGCCGGATTGGCGCGAGCGCATGTCGGCATGGGAAGAGCAGATCGCCAATAACCAGCCCAAGTGGGAAATCGTCAAGCTGGAACACATTGGCGACAATGACCAGCGCTACTTGCCGCAAAAGGATGGCTCCTATTTGGCGCAGGGCTACGCCCCGACGAAATTTACCGCGACCTTCAAGGCGCGAACGAATCTCGAAAAAGTCACCGCCATTCGCCTGGAATATCTGACCGATCCGAATCTGCCGGCGGGTGGACCCGGGCGATCCATCTTCGGCACCTGCGCATTAAGCGAGTTCTCCGCCGACGCGGCATCGACTGCTGAGCCGCGCAAGACGACGAAAGTGAAATTCTCGCAGGCGACTTCCGATTACGACCAGCCGGCGCGCGACCTGGAGTCGATCTTTGGCGATCGAACCAACAATCATCGCACGACCGGGCCGGTGAAGAACGCAATTGACGGAAACGCCAACACCGCATGGGGAATCGATTCCGGCCCGGGCCGGCGCAATGTCCATCGCAAGGCGGTTTTCGATTGCGCAAAACCGATCGAAGAAAAGGATGGCATCGTCCTGACGATTCATCTGAGTCAGAATCACGGCGGCTGGAACAGCGATGACAATCAGAACAACAACCTGGGCCGATTCCGCATTTCCGTTACCGACGCGGACGGCCCGGTCGCCGCCGACCCGGTGCCGCAGGAAGTGCGGGATATCCTGGCGATTCCAAAAGAGCAGCGCTCGCCGGCCCAGGTCGAAACGGTTTTCAATTACTGGAGGACGACCGTTCCGCAATGGGCCGAGGAGAACAAGAAGATCGATTCGCTCTGGAAGCAATGGCCCGAAGGGACGCTGACCAGCACGCTGACGGCTCGCAAGACGGAGCGCGATACCCACATCCTCTCGCGCGGCGACTGGCTCAAGCCGACCAAAGAAGTGACGCCCGGCGTTCCCGCAATTTTGAATCCGCTGCCCAAAGACGCGCCGCCGACTCGAATGACTTTTGCCAAGTGGCTGGTTGACGACAAGGCCCCCACCACCGCGCGAGCCTACGTCAATCGGATGTGGCAGCACTATTTTGGCATCGGCATCGTTTCGACATCGGAAGATTTTGGCACCCAGGGCGAAATGCCTTCGCATCCGGAGCTTCTGGATTGGCTGGCGTGCGAGTTCATGCATCCATCGCAGCGCGTCGGTTCTGAATCGGCGCTCGTGCCCTGGAGCATGAAGCACATTCATCGGCTGATCGTGCTGTCGGCGACGTACCAGCAGAGCAGCCGAATCACGCCGAAGGAGTACACCGCCGATCCCTATGACCGAATGCTGGAGCGCGGTGCGCGCTTTCGCGTCGATGGCGAAATCGTGCGGGATATCGCGCTGTCGGCCAGCGGGTTGCTCGATCCGGAAGTTGGAGGACGAAGCATCATGCCGCCCGCTCCAGCGTTCTTGTTCCAGCCGCCGGCCAGTTATGCGCCGTTCCCGTGGATCGAGGACAACGGGCCGGAGAAATATCGTCGGTCGGTCTACATCTTCCGCCGGCGCTCGACGCCCTATCCGATGCTGCAGACTTTCGACGTGCCCAAGTCCGACGTTTCATGCGTTCGCCGGCAGCGATCCAATTCGCCGTTGCAGGCGCTGGTGACGCTCAACGATCCGATGTTCGTCGAATGCGCCCAGGCGATGGCGAAGAAAGTGCTGAAGGAAGGCGGCTCGAATGATGCCGACCGGATCGATTACGTAGTTCGATCCGTCGTATCGCGCTCACCGACTAAAGCAGAACGCGATGAGCTGCTTTCGCTGCTGAATAAAGAGCGCAAGCGTTTTGCCGAAGGCTGGCTGAATCCCAACGAGCTTGCCGCCGGCCAGGCGACGCCGCCGAAGGATCTGCCCTCCGGAGCGACGCCCACCGATCTCGCCGCCTACACGGCCCTGTCGCGCGTCGTGCTGAATCTGGATGAGGCGATCACTAAAGAATGAAGAGATTTCACCACGGAGGCACGGAGACACGGAGGCCGATTTCTGCTGAAGGGATGGGCCGACCCAAGGGAAGTGGTTATTTAATTTGGTTTTCCCGAACTTAGAGCTTCTCGCGCCAAGA
>JANWHF010000082.1 GCA_025450555.1 Tepidisphaeraceae bacterium
ACCACGATCATCGAAGGCGCCGGCGAAACGAAGGCCATTCAAGGCCGCATCGAGCAGATCCGCCGGGAAATCGAAATCACCACCAGCGATTACGATCGCGAGAAGCTTCAGGAGCGCCTCGCGAAGCTCGCGGGCGGCGTCGCGCAGGTCAATGTCGGCGCGGCCAGCGAAGCGGAACTGAAAGAAAAGAAGGCCCGCATCGAAGATGCGCTTCATGCGACCCGCGCGGCCGTCGAAGAAGGCGTGGTTGCCGGTGGCGGCGTCGCCCTCATCCGGGCACTGAAGGCCCTCAACGGCGGCTCGAATCTGAAACTCGAAGGCGATGAAGCGGCCGGCGTGAAGATCGTCCGCCAGGCGCTCACCGCGCCGCTCAAGCAAATCGCTGAAAATGCCGGCACCAGCGGCAGCGTGGTTGTGCGTCGCGTCATGGAGTCCAAGGATAACGACGGCTACAACGCCCTGACCGGCGAGTTCGTCGATGTCGTGAAGGCCGGCATCATTACGCCGACCAAGGTCGAGCGAACCGCCCTGCAAAATGCCTCGGAAGTCGCGATTCTTCTGCTCACGACCGATTGCATCATCGTCGAGAAGCCCAAGGAAAAGGAAGAAGCCGGCGGTGGCCATGGCCACGACCACGGCATGGGCGGAATGGGCGGCATGGATGACATGATGTAAGCAGGAATCATGGGCACCTTCTATACCAGTTGTTCGATCGAAAGTGTGCAAGACCGCACGCGATCAGCCAGCGTCGCTAAAATGCTGGTCGATGCGGGCAGCGAGTACACCTGGGTGCCCGCGAAGATGCTGGAAAGCCTTGGCGTCGCGCGCGAAAAAAAAGACTCGGCGTTTCATATGGCCAATGGCCAGCAGATTACGCGAAGTGTCGGCTTTGCCATCGTGCGATGCGGCAACTTCTTTACTGTCGATGAAGTCGTTTTTGCCGAGGAAGGCGATCTGGCCCTGCTGGGCGCGCGAACGATGGAAGGCTTCAACGCACGCGTCGATCCAGCGCAAAAGAAACTGGTCGCTGCCGGGCCCATTCCGGCCGCTTGAGCCTCAAATGAAATAACAACTGAGAGTGTTACAGACAAAGGAACTTCAACATGAAACTCAAACCCCTCGCGGATCGTGTGATCGTCAAGCAGTCGGAAGCGGAGGAGAAAACCGCCAGCGGAATCGTGCTCCCCGACTCGGCCAAGGAAAAGCCCACCAAGGGCAAGGTCGTTTCTGTCGGCCCCGGCAAGCTCGACGACAAGGGCAAGCGCCACGAGATCGGCCTTCGCTCCGGCGATGTCGTTTACTACGGCAAATATTCCGGCACCGAAGTTGAAATCAATAGCGAGAAGTTCGTCATCCTCCGCGAGTCGGACATTCTCGGCGTGCTCGAATAATTCTCACAACTGATGTTTCCCTCGCCCGGCATCACGCGGCGCGAGCCCATACGGAGTGACCATGGCATCCAAGCAAATGAAATTTGAAGCCGACGCGCGAGCCGAGATCGCCACCGGCCTGACTCAACTCGCCCGCGCCGTCAAGGCGACGCTCGGCCCCCGCGGCCGAAACGTCGTTCTGCAAAAATCCTTCGGCAGCCCGCGCATCACCAAAGACGGCGTTACCGTCTCCAAGGAAATCGAGCTGCCTCAGCCCTTTGAGAACATGGGCGCGAAGCTGGTGAACACCGTCGCCAGCAAGACCGGCGACATCGCCGGCGATGGAACGACCACCGCCATCGTCCTTGCCGAGGCCATCTACACCGAAGGCATCAAGCACGTCCGCCTGGGCGTCAATCCGGTGCTGGTGCAGCGTGGCGTCGTCCGCTCCGCGGAGATCGCTGCCGAGGCCATCACCGCACAGGCCAAAAAAGTAAAGGGGCGCGAAGATTACAAGCGCGTCGCCACCATCAGCGCCAATGGCGATGAAAAGATTGGCGATCTCATGGCCGATGCGATGGAAAAGGTCGGCCGGGAAGGCGTCATCACCGTCGATGAAGGCAAGAGCACTGAATCGACGCTCGAATACACCGAAGGCATGCAGTTCGACAAGGGTTACCTGTCGCCTTACTTCATGACCAATCCGACGACGCTCGACACGATCATGGAAGACGCGCTGATCCTTCTCTACGAGAAGAAGATCAACAACCTGGCCGAGCTTCTGCCGGTGTTGAACAAGATCGTTGCCGCGAGTCGGCCGCTGTTGATCATCGCGGAAGATGTTGAATCGGAAGCGCTGGCGGCGCTGGTCGTCAACAAGCTGCGCGGCGTGCTTCAGGTGTGCGCGGTCAAGGCGCCCGGCTTTGGCGATCGTCGCAAAGCGATGATGGCCGACCTCGCGGTCGTCACCGGCGGCAAATTCATCAGCGAAGATCTGGGCCTGCGTCTTGAGAATGTCGAGGTCGAAGACATGGGCAGCGCCAAGCGCATCACCGTCGATCGCGATCATACCCTTATCGTGGAAGGAGCCGGCAAGCGCAAGGACATCGAGGCCCGTGCCGAGCAGATTCGCGCCCAGATCGAAAAGACCACCAGCGACTACGATAAAGAAAAGCTCCAGGAACGCCTGGCCAAGCTGACCGGCGGCGTAGCGGTGATTAAGGCTGGCGCCGCGACCGAAACCGAAATGAAAGAGCGCAAGGACCTGATCGACGACGCACTCCATGCCACCCGAGCCGCGGCCGAAGAGGGCGTGGTGCCGGGCGGCGGCGTCGCCTTCCTTCGCGCCATCGAGGCGGTGGAAAATGCCCGCAGCAAAGCCAAGGGCGATGAGCGCATCGGCTATGACATCGTTGCCCAGGCGCTTCGGTCACCCGCTCGGCAGATCGCCGACAACGCGGGTGACGACGGTGAAGTCATCGTCTCACAGATCCTGGAGAACAAGAACGCCGCTTATGGCTACAACGCCGCCAACGGCGAATTCGGTGACATGTTCAAGCTGGGCATTATCGATCCGGCCAAGGTTTCGCGCACGGCATTGCAGAATGCCGCCAGCGTCGCCGGCTTAGCGCTGACGACCGATGTGTTGATCACCGAATTGAAGGAAAAGAAAGGCTCGAAGGAGCCCGCGGCCGTTGCCGGCGCGGTGATTTAAACGCGGGGGCCGACGCCTGTTTTCAGCTGGCAAATACTCTGACGCTGTCCGATCGGCGGGGCCGATAACCTCGGCTCCGCCGACCGGAGCGCAAGCCGCGCGGCAGGTTTTGCGCCGCCAGCGGCCTAAAATTCATCGGAAAAACTGCTCAGGCACGAAGATGAAGGTTGCGTCTTTGTGTCCTTTTCCGTGCGCCGCAATTGCGGCTTGTTGGTTTCAGTTATTGCAGCAGGTGCAGGCGCTTTCGGACAGACCCAATTGAGAACGGCAAGCGTAGGATGAGCGTGGCAACCACTAAACGAGATTATTACGAAGTGCTCAGCGTCACCCGGACGGCCGATGGCGAAGAGATCAAGCGCGCCTATCGCCGGCTGGCGATGAAGTATCACCCTGACCGTAACCAGGGAGATGGCGCCGCCGAGGCGGAGCTTAAATTCAAGGAATGCTCCGAGGCCTACGAAATTCTCTCCGACGCCGCCAAGCGACAGCGCTACGATCAGTTCGGCCACGCGGGCGTCACCGGGCAGCATGATTTTTCGCACATGGATGTCGGCGACATCTTCTCGATGTTCGACGACATCTTCGGTGGCGCGTTCGGCGGGCAGCGCGGTGGTCGCGGCGGCGGCCGGCGCGCGCAGCGCGGCTTCGATCTGGAAACGCAGGTCGAGCTGACGCTCAATGAAGTGGCCGTCGGTACCGAAAAGACCATCGAATTTGACAAGCAGGATACCTGCGATACCTGCAAAGGCACCGGCGCCAAGCCCGGAAGTCAGCCGGTCGTCTGCGTGCAGTGCGGCGGGCAGGGACGCGTCGCCCAGCAGGGTTTTGGCGGCATGTTCCGAATGGTTACGACCTGCCCCAATTGCCGCGGACGCGGCAGCGTTGTCAAAGATCAATGCCCCGCCTGCCACGGCAGCGGCCGGCAAGTCCGCCATAAGACCGTTACCGTGAAAATCCCCGCCGGAGTCCACGAAGGCCAGGCCATCCGTATTCCCGGCGAAGGTGAGCCAGGCGAAATGGGCGCGCCTCCCGGCGATCTGCATTGCTATATCGCGGTAAAGCCGCATCCGATTTTCACCCGGCACAACAACGATCTGGTTTGCCAGGTTCCAATTTCGTTCACTCAAGCGGCGCTGGGCGGCAAGATCGAAGTGCCCACGCTCAAGGGGCGTGAAGAGATGGACATCCCCGGCGGCACACAACATGGCGAAGTGTTCAAACTCAAGAGCCGCGGACTGCCAGATGTGCGGTCACAGCGCGTCGGCGACGAATTAGTGCAGATATTTGTCGAAATCCCCAAGAAGCTCAACGACCGCCAGCGGCAGCTTCTCAAGGAATTTGCCTCGACGGAAGATGGCGTCTTAATGCCGCAGAAGCATGGGTTTATGAATAAACTCAAGCAGGTTTTCGCGGCGGAAAAGTGACGCGATAACGATCGCGATTGGCTTGGAACGCATTTTGTTTGTGCTGTTGGCTATCCGAACCTTTTTCTCTAACGATTACAAGCCATGACACGCATTCCAATCAACGACGAGAACGATGCCGAAGCTCAGGACTCGGGCGATGCCCAGGTCTCACGCGCCGGTGAAGACGGCGCAAAGCAAGCTCCCCGCGCCGGCGAAGGTAAAGGCAGCGAACTGGAGAATCTGCGGGCCGAACGCGATTCGCTTTACGAACGGCTGGCGCGCGTCAGCGCCGAATTCAAGAATTCTCAGCGCCGCATGCAGGCCGATCTCGATCAGCGCCTTCAGTATGCCAACAGTTCTCTGATTAAGGCGCTGCTCCCGGTCATCGACAATTTCGAGCGCGCCCTCGCGGTCGATCCGGAAAAGTCCGATCCGCGCACGCTCCTCAAGGGAATGCAGATCGTTCACGATCAGTGGATGGCGGTTTTGAAGCAGCAGCAGGTCGAAGAGTTGGCTCCGCAGCCGGGAACACCTTTTGATCCCGCTCAACATGAAGCCTTGATGCAGCAGGATGCAACGTATCCGGTGCCGACCGTCACGCAGTTGCTTCAAAAGGGATATGCCATGCACGGGCGTACGCTTCGGCCCGCGCAGGTGGCCGTCAGCAAGAGTTCCTGATCATCGATTTGACGCGCCAAAGTTTCGCAGGCGCAAAGTACAACCATGCCGACTTACGAATATCTTTGCCAGAAGTGTGGCCATCGCTTCGAAAAGTTTCAGTCGATCATGGCCGACCCGATCAAGAAATGCCCCAAGTGTGGGAAGAACGCCGTCCAGCGCCTCATCAGCGGCGGCGCGGGCCTGATCTTCAAGGGCAGCGGCTTCTATATCACCGACTATCGCGATTCCAGTTATGCCGATAAAGCCAAGGCCGAATCGGGAGAATCGAAGCCCGCCGAAACCGCGGCATCAGGCGATTCGAAGTCGAGCGACAACAAATCTTCAGGTGACCAAGCCAAGCCGGCAGCATCAGAAGTAAAGCCGAAAGATCAACCGAAGCCCAAGACTGAACCCAAGGCAGCCAAGCGCGAAGGAAAGTCGGCTCCGACCAAGAAGTGACCGGGACCCAAGGCAGGATTCTGTGAAATGTCCGATCTGCAAGAAGCCGGTTCCTGATGATCGCACCGCGCCCGGCGGCCAATACTTCCCCTTCTGCAGCGAGCGCTGCAAGCTCATTGATCTGGGCCGCTGGCTCGACGGAAAATATCAGATCCCAGTCGAAGAAGATGCGGACGAAGATGGACCAAGCGAAGACTTGGATTCCAGCTCTTGAAAAATAAAAGGCGATCCCCGGCAATCCGTAGGTTTTTGCATCATTTCGAGCGATCCGCGATCATTCAATTCGTCCCCGAATCCGAATTTTTGTCAAATAAGCCGCCTGATGCTTCTTCAATCGGCGGATAGGTGATCCTCATCCCCTTCACCTTCGCGAACGGCGTCAGCTTGTGCGGCGTCGCCTTGTTGATCGCCATGATATCCAACACCTGCCAGCCGCGCACCAGCAGCGCATCTGAAATAAGTGAGCGATGGCATCGCCACGGCACCGCTTCCGCACACATCGTTGTCGTCGGCTGCTGTCGTGCGGCTTCCTCCAATTCCTCAAGTGCCTGTGCGAATGCCAGCGTCTGCATGTAATCGGCATATCCACGGAAGCTCGTGTTCCGCCAGCCGGTGTTGGGCGAATCCTTCCCTGTTTTGCGCAGGCCGCCAAGCGATTTGAAAGGTAGATATTCAATCCCTTTCCTGGGGAGCTCAACGGTCAAAAACCTGTCCGCGAACTGCGGATGCCGCCGCGATTTTGGAATGGTTCGCACGTCCGCCACTGCGGATACGCCGTGCGCATGCAGTATCTCCACCAAATCCTCAAAGCTGCGCGTGCTGTGGCCAATCGTGTAGATCGTCACGACATGCCCTTTAAAACAGCGCCATCTGATCACCCGCGCGGGGCGGCCTTCGGTACGCATTCGTGGACAACGACACAAATGGCCGATCGATTCCTGCCTTTCGCCGGGCGACTTCGAACATCTTTGAGAATTGATCGGCAAATATACCTTTGCCCGCCATGCGCGTGTTGAAGTTCGAATCATTGAGCTTGCCATCGCGCATGGAGCGGATGCGATTGAGAACCTTCTCGCGCCGATCGGGGAAATGGGCGGAAAGCCAATTGGAAAACAAGTCCTTCACGGCGAAGGGAAGCCGGACGGTCACGTAGGCGGCGGTCGTTGCCCCCGCATCCGCGGCAGCCTTTAGAATCTGTGGCATCTCATGATCGGTCAGACCAGGAATGATGGGCGCAACCATCACACCCGTTGGAATGCCGGCGGCAGAAAGCGCCTCGACTGCCGCCAGGCGGCGCTTGGGTGAACTGGCGCGCGGCTCCATCTTCTGGCTCAGCTCATGATCGAGCGTCGTAATCGAAATGAAAACGGCCGCCGCGTTATGCGTGGATAGCTCTTTGAGCAGGTCGATGTCGCGCGTCACCAGGTGGTTCTTGGTGACGATGCCGACCGGATTGCGAAACTCCGCCAGCACTTCGAGGCATGCTCGCGCGATCTTCGCATGTCGCTCGACCGGCTGGTACGCGTCGGTGACCCCACTCATCGACAGAACGGTCGGCTGCCATTTCGGATCGTAGAGTTCCTCTCGCAGAAGCTTGGCCGCATCTTCCTTGACGAAAATCTTCGTTTCGAAATCGAGTCCGACCGAAAGGCCAAAATATTCGTGCGTCGGCCGGGCGTAGCAATAAATGCAGCCGTGCGAGCAGCCGCGATAGGGATTGATGCTGTGGGTGAAGCCGACGTCCGGGCTGTCGTTGGTGACGATGATCGATCGGCTCGTGTCCCGCAGATAAACCGTCGCCGGCGCAGGCCGCTCCCCTTCCTCGGCATCCATCGCATCGCCATCCGGCACGAAATCGATCCGATCAAATCGATTGGCCGGATTGCCGATTGCGCCGCGTCCTTTGATGGTGGGATGGATGGGTTGCATGGTGAACTTATGATTCAGTTGCGCGTCGCCGCGAACTGGGCGTTTCCCAGCTCGCAATGGTATAATTGATTATCATGACGGTGCAAACCTTTCGGGAAATGCTTGCCCGCCGGCCGTTCCAGCCGGTTAAAATCACGCTGTCCAGCGGTCAATCATTCGAAATCCGCCATCCGGAAATGGCCCTGCTTACCCGTACCAGCCTCCTGATCGGCACGGACGTGGCCGAGGATGGCGTGCCGCAGGAATTCAAGATCGTCTCATTGCTACATGTGGCTTCGATGGAGCCATTGACAAACCGGGCTGCCTGAAGCTTTTCCATTGTCGTCAGATCAATGCAAATCTTAGGGTGCCGCAAGCCGATGTCACTCGAAGATCGAATCCTCGTTGTTGGTGCACAAATCGGACAGATCGCGAAGCAACTGTTCACCCTCGGCTACGAATTTGAAGATCCATCTGCTGTTTTTCCGGGGCCGGAGGATGATACCGACGCAGCTATCGCGCGCATCGAACGAGAGGCGGGCAGACTGCCCTTGGCAATCAAACTGTTCTGGCGTCACGTCGGCAGCGTTGATTTCATCGGCAGGCACAAAGATTGGACGGGGTGCGAATACCCTGATCCGCTATTCGTTTATCCTCCTTCGATGGCGCTGGACGAATTGGAATCGTTTCTCGAGGATCGCGAAGAACGTCTTCGGTGCAATTATCCATACTTCGTGCCGATCGCGCCGGATAGTAAACATAAAGAAAACGTCAGCGGCGGGGGTTGCTACAACCTGAGCATGCCCGCAGGCGCTGATGATCCGCTTCTTGAGGACGAACCGCACCGAACGACCTTTGTGAACTATTTGGAACTCGCGGTGCGCTACGGCGGCTTTCCA
>JANWHF010000083.1 GCA_025450555.1 Tepidisphaeraceae bacterium
GCGGGATAGAAGCGAGGCGAACTCGAGCGAAGTAAATGCACCCTCCCCGCCACGTTTAGCCGCGACGCGACCGCGGAGCGCTTTCCCGGGCGCGCAGAACGCGCTCCGCTGTCGCGTCGCGGCTAAACGTGGCTATCAGCGCCTCATTTAACTTCGTGCTTTCATCGCTTCTTTGATCTCCGCGACATCCAATTGCACTTCCAGCAGCTTTTCGCGGGTGCGGAGCTCGGATTGTTCGATCACCGTGCGAAGGAGAATTGCAGCGCCGCCGATGAGGAAGACCAGTCCGAAAAGCGTCATCCGGCCGCCGCTCTTGGGGTACAGGCCATCCATTTCCATGAAGACCACTTCCATCAGCACGACAAAGACCCAGATCAGATTCGCCTGGGCAACGCTGTCGCCCCGGCGGTGATAGGTGCCGCGCAGAAGGATTCGGCCCACGATGATCGCGCCGACGATTCCAAAAGCGCCGCCGAGCGCGAAGCCTTCGAGCATGACCGCGGGGCCATTGTGGAAACGGATCGCGAGAATCGCGCTGAGAATGATGGTGCCGATGCTGATCAGAAATCCGAAGGTCAGCCCCGCCTTGCGCGGCCATTCGAGGGGCGATTCCATCAGCCCGGCCAGCGTCTTCTCATATCGGGCACGGGCAGAAGAATTATCGGCTTCGCTTTTCATCAAATTATCTTTGAATTCTGAGTTCATGGTTTCTCCACTTTTTGCAATAGATCGCGCAGCGCCCGCTTGGCATGAAACAGGCGCGATTTGACGGTGCCGGGCGGAATGCCGATCACTTCCGCCACATCCTGCACCGGCATTTCTTCCAGAAAGTGCAGCGTCAGCACTTCGCGAAAGGGAAGCGGGAGCCGCGAGAGCGCTTGATGCACCTGCTGGGCGTCTTCGGGCGCAAAATGCAGGCGTTCGTCGATTTCCACTTCGATCGCATCGAGATCGCTGACGTTCTGCTCGAGGGCAGGCTCGCTGTATTGCTCGCGCAGATAGCGCATCGCCGATCGGCGCGCGATGCGATAGAGCCAGATCGGCAGCGTGCGCGGCTCGCGAAGGGAACCGATCCCGCGGAAAACGCGCATCCAAACTTCCTGGAGTACGTCCCACTCGATATCGCGCTGCCCCAGCAGTCGGCGGATGTAATAGAGCAGCGGCCGCTCCCATGCGTCCACGAGCTCGCGAAAAGCTTTCACGTCGCCCCGCTGGCATCGAACGGCCAGCAATTCCCAGAAAATAACCTGCTTGTGCGTCTGCACCGTGTTTGTCGCTCCTGTTGTCAGACAAGTGCCGGGCGGAGCAAACGCGGTTCAAAAATCTGCAAAGATTTGTGGATTTGGAAGAAATGCAAGCGGAACAATCATTCGCAGGCGGATTTGGGTCGATTTTTCGATGAGGAGAGTCTAAGGAAGAGGATGAACCTTGCTCTTGGTGGAGCTTGGCGATATTTGTGCCCATATATCGGGCCTGCAGGGATCGCAGGTGGTTTAGTTTACGTGGGAACGGACGAAAAGGCGTTTTGGCAGACTCAGGCATTTCTGATCGCGTCCGGACTTTAATTGCCGACCAGATTGATTCGGTCGTTCAATTGGAGATCCTTCTTCTGCTCCGCGAAGGCGCGGATCGCGAATTTGCTGCGCGCGAAGTGGCCGATGTTTTGCGGATTGGCCCGGCCTGGGCGGAGCCGCATCTGATCGGGTTGTGCGTGCGAGGCATGCTGGTTTGCTCGAGCGGCCCGGAGCCGAGGTATCGATATCAACCCAGTTCACCCGAACTCAAAGCCGCCATCGATGAACTGGCACAATGTTACGCCGAGCGGCGCGTCAGCGTGACGGCACTGATTTTTTCCCGACCTCCCAATCCCCTGCGCGATTTCTCCGATGCCTTCCGGCTGAGGAAGGAGCGGCCCAATGGGTGAGACGGTATACGCCCTGTGCGCCGTGACGAGTTTTGCCTGCGCGGTTCTGCTGTGGCGGGGCTATCGGCGCAGCGGATCGCGTTTTTTGCTGTGGTGCAGTCTTTGTTTTGTCGCCTTGACGGCCAACAATGGCCTGCTGTTTGTCGATCTCGTGCTGCTGCCCAACGTCAACCTGCTGATGGCGCGAACGGTGCTGGCGCTGATTGGCATGCTGGCGCTGCTGTACGGAATGATCTGGGACTCGGATTGACTCACGATGGGATACACTTGCGGAGCAAATATGACCGGCGGAACCGCAATGATCCTTGGGGCGTTGGCGAAGCAGAATATGGCCCCTGGAATTGCCATGATGCTCGGGGCGCTGGCGATGGCCGCCGCGGTGGCCGGAGCATTTTTTCTGCGGTTCTGGCGGCGGACGCGCGATCGGCTGTTCCTGCTGTTTGCGATTGCTTTTCTGTTGATGGGCGTCAACTGGCTTTTGATGCCGGTCGTCGGCCGGGATGAAATTGAATCCCCCCTGCTTTACTTGCTTCGGCTGATCGCTTTTATCATCATTCTCATTGGAATTGCCGACAAGAACCGCGCGCACCCGAAGAGCTAAAGATCTGAAATTCGGAATTTGAAATTTCAAATTTGGAATATTTGAGATTTGAGATGCGATTGCTCCGGTCGGGCCTTTCGCTGAAGCGCAACATCGATGAACTTCTTCGAGCTGAGCAGCGTCCTGATCGCACTGGCTGCGCTGTTCAGCTTTCTCAACTTCAAGTACCTCCGCCTGCCCACAACCGTCGGCATCATGCTGATGGCGCTGATCGTCTCCACTGTCTTGATCGTGCTGGGCGGATTTGAGCCGGGCATTCGCCAGATCGCCGCTCACATCATCGCCGGCGTCGATTTTCAGCACCTGGTGCTTCACGTGATGCTGGCCTTCCTGCTTTTCGCGGGATCGCTGCATTTGGATATGAACCAGCTCAAGGCGCAATGGACGCCGATCGCGGCACTGGCGCTCATCGGCACCGCCGTTTCGACGCTCATCGTCGCGCTGCTGATTCATGTGGCGCTCGGCGCGATCGGCATCGCGCTGCCCTGGCTCTATTGCCTGCTGTTTGGGGCGCTGATTTCGCCGACCGATCCGATCGCGGTGCTGGCGATCATGCGAAGCGTCGGGGCGCCGGCCGACTTGCAGATCCTCCTGGCGGGCGAATCGATTTTCAACGACGGCGTCGGCGTGGTCTTTTTCCTGTCGCTACTCGATCTGGCAACCGGTGCGACAGGGCCAAATTGGACGCAGGCGGGCCTGCATTTGCTGATTTCGATGGTTGGCGGAATCGTCCTCGGACTTGCCGCGGGCATTCTGGTTTATCAGATGGTCAAGCGCGTGGATCAGTATCACGTCGAAATCCTTCTGACGCTGGCGCTGGCGATGGGAAGCTTCACGCTGGCCGAGGCGGTTCATGTTTCCGCGCCGATTGCCGCCGCCGTCGCGGGGCTGTTCATGGGAAACCATGGACGATCCTTTGGCATGTCCGCCACCACGCAGGAATATCTCGACACGTTCTGGGAACTGATCGACGAAATCCTCAACGCACTGCTTTTCATGCTGATCGGCCTGGAAGTGCTGACGATGGATTTTTCCCTTCGCCTTCTGCTGGCGGGAGTGCTTGCCATCGCCATCGTGCTTTTTTCCAGGGGGCTGAGCGTCTGGGGGATTCTTTCAATCTTCCAATGGCGGGTGTTTCAGAAGGGATCGACCGCGGTATTGGTATGGGGCGGCTTGCGCGGTGGGTTATCCTTCGCCATGGCGCTGTCGATTCCGCGTGTCCAATTTCGAAATCCGATTGCGGTCATGACGTATTGCGTGGTGGCCTTTTCGATTGTGGTGCAGGGGTTGAGTATTCGAGGGGTGATCAAGAGAGCGGTGCATGCGAACTCTTCGACTTCTGTCAAACTGAAGAGACCGTGAACTTCAAGAGCCAACTTTAGCCGCCCGGCTTGTCGGGCGCTGGTCTGATCGCAAATGCGAGAACAGCGCCCGACAAGCCGGGCGGCTAAACTCAGGCAGATGCGCGCAGCGGGCAAATCTCTCAATGGGCGGTTCAATTCCGCCCGCAATCCGATAAAATCCCCCTCATGCCAATCACACTCCATCCTATTTCGCGGCGGCGGTTCCTGGCGGGTTCGATTGCCGCGGGGATTTCGGTGGCGATCAGCCGATATGGATTTGCCGACGGCGCGTCGGCCGATCCGCATCGCTTCGCCCTGCTGTCCGACACGCACATTGCCGACGACCGTACCGCACATGAGCGCGGCGTAACGATGTACGACCATCTCCAGCAGGCCATCGGCGAAGTCGCGGCGATGAGCCCCGCCCCTGCCGCCATGATCGTCAACGGCGACTGCGCCTACCACTTTGGGAAGTCCGCTGATTACGAACAGTTTCTCGGATTGATCGATCCGATTCGCAAAGCGGGTTGGCCGATCCATCTGGCGATGGGAAATCACGACGATCGGCCCAATTTCTGGAATGCGATTCCCGGCGACAGCGATCGCGTGAAATCACTTGACGATCGGCAGGTTCTGGTAATTGAGACGCCGGCCGTCGATTGGATCATGCTGGATTCGCTGGACAAGACCAACTCGACGCCGGGCATCCTGGGCAAAGCGCAGCTCGACTGGCTGGCGGCGGAGCTGGACCACCGCAAAGAGCGCAAGATTATCGTGATGGTGCATCATCAGCCCGACACGCGGGAAAAGGTGGAGGGATTGATCGACACGCCGCAGTTATTGGAGACGCTGCTGCCGCGCAAGCAGGTCAAGGCGCTGCTGTACGGCCACACCCACGAATGGCGCGTCGAGAAGCGCGATGATCTTCATTGCATCAATCTCCCGGCCGTCGCCTATGTCTTCAAACAGGGCGAGCCGAGCGGCTGGACGGATGCGCATGTCAGCAATGACAGCCTGACGTTGGAACTTCACTGCCTCGACAAAAGTCATCCCAAGAATGGCGACACACACAAGCTGGTCTTCCGCACTTAAATGGCAGATTCGTCGCAAAACTCATCGCTCCCCGTGCTATCGAATGGCCCCGTCACCGACTGTGGCGGGTGCGGGGCATGCTGCATGGAATTGAGTGTGCCACCTTTTCTGGATGATATTGATTTTCTGCCGCTCGAGTTGCAGCAGGAAGTGATCGCGGCACGCATGGAGGAAAGTACCCGCGCCGCCCAAGGGCTCCCATGTATCTGGTTTGATGTGCAGACGCTCAAGTGCCGCCATTACGAGCATCGGCCCAACGTCTGCCGGGAATTTGAAACCGGGGGAGATTGTTGTCTGGAGACGAGGGAGAGACGTGCGACGGTGTTGAAGATCGAACGTAAACGTAGCGAAGGAAGCCAAGTTTAGCCGCGACGCGACAGCGGAGCGTTTCGGCGCGGGTGCGGTTACGCGCACCGCAAGCAGTATCGGCTAAACGGTGCGAACAAATCGCTATTGGTGCAGGATGTTGTCAGAGCTTATTTGATTCCAGCTTGGGCCCGCGCGAGCTTCAGTCGCAGCTCGAGGTCGGTGGGCCAGGTTTCGCGGGGGAGCTTGGTGATTTGCTGGTAGTAATTCACCGCCGCCTTGAAATCGA
>JANWHF010000084.1 GCA_025450555.1 Tepidisphaeraceae bacterium
CCACGGCTGCCGCGGTGGTGCTGCTCCATCAACTACAGCAACCGATTGATGAGAAGATCGGCCATTGGCTGCTCTCTCGCGTTCACCCGCAGGGCGGCTTCTTTGCGACGCCAGCCGCGCCGATCCCGGATTTACTTTCGACCGCAACGGCTCTCCATGCCCTATCCATTGCGAATGTGGAGATTGCAGGAATACGCGAACAGGCCCTCGATTTCATCGATACGCTTTGGAGCAGCCGAGGCGGGTTTCTGGGCAACTGGGAAGACGATGTGCTGGATTGCGAATACACCTGGTATGGCCTGCTGGCTTTGGGACATCTGAGCGTGTGAACGTCATCAATCCCGCGCCCGATCAAATGTCCAGGCTTGAGTAAATGGCTTATCGGTGCCGTGCTGAAACGTCAGCATCAACTTCACATCGCCGGGCCCATACCAGCGCCAGTAGGGTTGATTGGGCTCATACGCGGGCACATAAGCCGGCTCATAAATCGGATCATACCAATATGCCCCATGCCATCCGCCGTAAAAGCGGTGATGCCATCCGTAACCAAAACCGACGCCGACCGTCGCGTAAGGATAGTAAGCGACGTATTGCACCATCGGCGGCAGGATCAGCTTCATGTAAGCGCCGGGCGCGATGGCCTGGCCATACATCGCATGACTTTGCCCGCCCGGATCGACGATGGTGCTTTGATCTCCCATGAAGCGAATGGGATCGGAAGAGATATTGAAAACGCGAATGACCAGATGGTTCTCCACCGCCTGCATCCGATACTCCATCGGCGAAAGGCGGATCACCAGCGTGCTATCTTCAGGAATCGGCCGTCGCAAATTCGCGGGTGAGACGATGTCGAATCGATAATGCGCGCAGCCGCCCAGCATGCATGCCATGAGCGGCAAGGCCAGCCACCGGAAATTTCGTGGCGCGAACATCGGCATACACCATTATTGGATTCAGCAAAGGGCAAATCTACGGGTCAGGATCGATCCGGAAACTCCGAATGACGGTAAGCATGCAACACGACGATCGAATATGGAAGCCGAGGTTAGCCGCGACGCGCTGGCGGAGCGCTTCTCCGAGCGCTATGAGAAAGCGCTCCGCTTCGCGTCGCCGCTAACCGGAGCAGACGCGGGCATCACCCGCACGGAGTTTTCAGATGATCCTATGGCCGCGTCGTCGGCGCGCTCGCCATGATGGCGCCTGCCGATCCCATTTTGGCTAGCTCATAGATTCGATTGGCAACATCGTGGCTGATGCCTCGATCGGTCAGATACCGTTCCTGCTCGGGCGTCAGCGAGAAAACCTGGTGCGTATTGTCGAGCCGGCTGACGATCTCGGCATCGCTGAGCCCGGCATGTTTGAGCGCTACGACTTCATCCAGGGTGACGTAGCCGTCGCCGTTGAGGTCAGCCGTGACGCTGTTGCGGGCATCGGCAACAGTCGCCGGTGCCTGTTCTGCCTTGCGAGAGACAGCAATTGCTTCCTGCTGCTTATGCTGATCGAATTTCTCCGGGGCGGCTGCGATCAGGAATCCGCCCGTTGGACCCAACTGGTCGTCCACAAGATCTTTCATCAAATAGCTATGGCCCATCAGCCCCGCCGTAGTCGGTCCCGTCGGCAATGCCTCGATCATGCTCGTGGTGTGTGGCCGGATCGATTCGCAGCCCCACAGGCCGCCGGCCAGCATGACTCCCACGATCACCAGGCGAAATCCATCGTTGCGCTTCATCGCTCGGTGCTCCATCCGCAGTTCTACAGCGGGCCGAAGTGCGGATAGCGAATGCAGTGCCAGCGACTCAAATGGTGATCCAGACCACGCGACACGACAATCAATGAAAATGAGGCTTCCTTTATCGGAACCACCGCGCAATGCTCTGGGCCGTGGAAAAGATGAAGATTTGTCGCGCGTTGGTCGGATAAAAAAGTAACTGGCAGGCGCAGCCGACGGAGACAATCGGCTCGCGCCGAGTGCCGGAGCTTATGAATTCTCAATCGCCTCGACCCCAGCGAAAACCTTACGTGCGCCAGGTGATCCGGCGGACGACCGGCACCGATTTCAATCTGTTCAATGCGATCGTTGGGGCCGACGCGATTATGGAGCCGACCGTCGCCGAGCGCGCGGCATCCGAAGTGTTAGCCGCGGCACCGCCTCCGCCACCTCCGACATTGAAATCCAAGATCCGCAAGGAACTGAACAAGCTTCCCAATCACACGCGTTCGGCCGCTTCACTGGCCTCCCAGGTGCGAGAAATCTGCGAACGTCGAATCACGCTGCACGTCAGCCGGCCGCAAATGGCCGAGTGGTTGCGTCACGTCTCGAATCAGGCGATTCGCCGGCTCGAAGAAGCGCACGCCCGGCTCAATTCCCGCCGAATCCACACCGAGCGATCGCAGGACCAGCGCCGCGTTGCCTGAATGAAGGGGTGCGCGACCCAATCGGCGGCAGGTGGTTCATTCCCCTCCTCCGGTATTCCGGCGTACCGGGGGCGGGCATAAAAGCAGCTGCGACGGATTTGCGCTACTAGCGAAGCTTTACCGTCGCCAAAGCCATGGCGGCGAGCATGGCGCCGATGAGCCAGAAGCGCACAACGACTTGCGTTTCGGTCCAGCCTTTGCGCTGGAAGTGATGATGCAGGGGCGACATGAGGAAGATGCGACGGCCTTCGCCAAATCGAATGCGGGTGTATTTGAAGTAGCTGACTTGAAGCATGACTGAAATGGCTTCGACGACGAAGATGCCGCCGACGATGAACAGCACCAGTTCCTGGCGGATGACGATGGCGACGTAGCCGATCAATCCGCCCATCGCCAGCGAACCGGTGTCGCCCATGAAGACGGCGGCGGGATTGCAATTGAACCAGAGGAATCCGAGGCACGCGCCGGCCATGGCTGCCGCGAGGACAGCCATTTGATCGCTCGCCTGAACGTAGGGAATCAGCAATTCGCCGGCCCAGGCTTTGTTGCCGACGATCATCGCCAGGATTGCAAAGCAGAAGCTGACGATCGCCATGCACCCCGCGGCCAATCCATCCAGTCCATCCGTGAGATTGACGGCATTGCTGGAGCCGGTCATCACGATCGTCGCAATCACGATGAAGCCGGCCAGGTTCAGCGGAATCTGAATCGATTTGAAAAATGGCAGGTAGAGAAAATGCTGCTGTTCGCTGCCACCACCATAATAGAAGGTGAAATAGGCCAGGAGCACGCCTAAGCCAATTTGGAAGAGCAGTTTTTCGCCGCTGTTGAGGCCCTGTCGGCTTCCGCCGCGCCGGGCCGCGGTGAGCTTGAGCCAATCGTCGGCCGCGCCGACTGCGCCGAGCAAGACCAGACAAAACATCCCCATGATGACATAAAAATTATGGAGATCGGCCAACAGCAGGGCGGTTGTGAAGATCGATGCGATGATCAGCAGCCCGCCCATCGTCGGCGTGCCGCTTTTCATGCTCATCAGCTTGTTGACTTCCTCCTGATCGAATTCAGGACGGTCCCCGATCTTCTGTCTTCGCAGCCAGCGAATCAGTCGCGGCCCGAGTGCGAGCACGAGCACAAATCCGAGAACCATTGCGCTCGTGACTTGAAACGTCACGAAGTGAAACACGCGCAGGAATCCCAGATTGTGGGCTTCCAGCCAGGCGCGAAGGTGTTCGACCAGAAGGTAAATCATCGAGCGGCTGAAACGGGACAACAGTCTGGTAAACGGAAGCTCTCTACCGGCGAAATGGAATTATTACGAGGCCACGCGGGCGGCCATCACGGTTCGCGCCGTATAGCGATCGAAAATAGCACTGGCAACCGCTTCGAGACGGATCCCGCGCGATGCCTTGAGCAGGACCAGGTCATCCTTCTGCAACAGCGCAGGGATCTTGTTCGACGCGGTCGCTGAGTCTTGAATCCAGATGATCTGGTTGGCCGGGTAACCGGTCTGCTTTGCCGCCTCAGCCACGAATTTCGACTGCGGCCCCACGCAAAACAGCAGATCGAACTTTCCCGTATTCGCGGCGATCTGCCCAATTTCACGGTGATACCGCTCGCTCGAACGGCCGAGCTCCCGCATGTCGCCCAGCACCGCGATTCGCCGGCCCTTCGATTCCAGGCCGGCGGTCGTCTCGATGGCAGCACGCATCGAGTTGGGATTGGCGTTGTAGGCATCGTTCAGAAGGAGAACCGGCCCAGCCGACTGAAGCTGAAGCCGCATTTCCGGCCCATCGGAATCGTGCAGCCCGGCGATCATCTCCTCTTCGCTCACGCCCAGCCTTTTGGCCACCGCGATGGCCGCGAGGGCATTGCAGGCCGAGTGACGCCCCAGCATCGGAATAAAGAATCGATGCCGGCTGTCGTTCAGGCTGAATTCCGTTCCGGAGGGGCCGCAGACGATGTCGGTGGCAAATAGATCGTTACTGGCGCCGAAGCCGAAGGTAATGATCTTGCCCTTGTAATCGGCCACGGCAGCGATCAGATCCGCGTCATCGCCATTGACGACCAACAGTCCGTTTTCACGAAGGCCGCTGATGATCTGTGCATTTTCCCGGCGCACGCCCATCAGGTCATCGAGGCCTTCGAGATGCTCTGCGCCGCAGTTGGTAATGACCGCGATATCGGGCAGCGCCATGTCGCTGAGCGCCTTGATTTCGCCGTGATGATTCGTGCCCATCTCGAGCACCAGGTAATCCTGATTGGGATCGGCAGGAAAAATCGTGAGCGGCACACCGATGTCGTTGTTGAAGCTCTTGGGTGAAATGGAGCCGCGCAGTTGCGTGCGGATGGCGGCGTCGATCAGGTGCTTGGTGCTGGTCTTTCCATTGCTCCCGGCGACGCCGATGACCTTTGACGTATATTGTTTGCGAACATGCGTCGCGAGCTTTCCAAGAGCTTTGCGCGTGTCCGGAACCTGGATCAACGCGACGTTGGGGAGAGGCTCGGGGATTTCTGAATCCACGAGAGCAGCAACCGCGCCACCCGCCGCGGCCTGGGGCAAAAATGCGTGGGCATTGTGATTATCGCCGCGAATTGCGACGAACAGCGAGCCTTTTTCCATCCGTCGGGTATCGGTGCAGACCGCGGTGATCGGCGGCGCATCCTCGGAGATGGGCGTGAGCGGTTTGCCGCCGATGGCCTGTCGGACTTGACGAATGGAAAGTGGTTTCATGGATGAAGTCCGTCGGCGCTGAGAGTCGGGTGCTGCCCGATCGCCCGGAACATCAGGCCGCGCCCCAGAATCGAATTTGTCATTAATTGAGTTGCCAACATCACAATAAATGTCGCATATGTTGCGCTTGAAAAATCGGGAAACGTATTATCGCCCGTAGCCGTAATCCGCACCGATCGTCCGATAAACCCACAAACCTGTCGTCCAAAACCGCCCTACGCGGCCGCCTGCCGATGCAGGATCTTCATCGCTTCCTCGACATCATCGAAATGATGCTTTTCCGTTCCCACGATCTGGTAATTCTCGTGGCCTTTGCCCGCAAGCAAAATGACGTCGCCCGGCTCGGCATCGCTGAGAATCCGCTCGATGGCCCGATGCCGGTCGATTTCCACTGTCACCGATTTCCCGCTGTTTCCCGAAAGACCTTCAAGGATTTCATCGATGATCGCCTGAGGCTTTTCTGTGCGCGGGTTGTCGCTGGTGATATA
>JANWHF010000085.1 GCA_025450555.1 Tepidisphaeraceae bacterium
CATCATCGAAACCACTTGAAATCCCCTCGTACAGTGGCCTTGTCATCGATCGACTGTTCGCTATACTTCCCCGTTCTTTTAAGTCCGGAGAAGACCATGGCTATCAACGCAAAGCCCGGCCAGACGGTGCGGGTGACCATCAATAAGCACGTTAATCGCGCCTCGGCGCGCAAGACGCTGGAACGTTTATTCATGACGGATAGGTCGGTTACCGAACCGTTGGACGCTCGCAGCAAGAATTTCATAGAACTCCCCAAGCGTCGCGGCGGATGCATCTGGACCAAGCGGCCCAATAAACTTCATCCTGAATTGGTTCGCGGAGCGGCAGCGACCATTAAAGTCACGCCACAGGCCGTGCGCGATCTGAATAGCGTTGCCGACTGCATTGAAGTGTCGGCAGCTTAATTCCGGATCAGTTGACGGCAGGTGTGCCGTCAACCCACTTCATTAAATCCGTAAAGCTGATCGGCTTGAACATGACATTGTCAGGCCGAAGGGTCTTGAGCGATTTGAGATCTTCCGGGTCGGCGCTGCCGGTGACGATGCTGACGCGGATCGGAAGTTTCTGATTGCGAATGGCGCGCAGCACATCTTCGCCTCGGCCCGAGCCGATGCGCAGATCCAGAATCACGCATTCGGGGCGGAAAGACTCCAGCTTTAGAATTGCTTCATCGACGGTATCGGCAGTGTCGACTGTCCGGCCGTTCAGTTTCAGCAGGCGCGCAAGTGAAACGCGCGAAGGCTCATGGTCCTCGACCACTAGAACTCGGCCGCATCCGTTCGACGCTTTCTCCATAGATCCAATTCCCTTACCGGCGCTTGATCTGTTGCCCCAGCGCACCGTGCTGCTTTGATCTGCAGGATATGGGCACTACGCGGCGATGGATCAGAGGTTCAAAAAAAGAAATTAAGTTTCTTGTGACGGGGGGCCAGGGCTTGGCGGCTGGACTGCCAGGATCACGATGGCTGTTGAGCCTGCCGAGCATCGCACCAGGCGTGCCAGGCAAACCGATAGGCCGAGTCGATGCCTCGGATGTGCGATGCAGCGTCCATTAACGGTGATTGAAGCATCCAGCCGCGCAGTTGGTTGCGGATCTCTATTCGTTCATCCGTGTTGCGCGCCAAGGCGACGGCAACGTCGACATAGGAATCGATCGATTCGACAATCCATTGCGGCTTTCGAAGATTCGAAAGAATGCTCACGCCACCACGGCCAACTCCGGTATTGCCGGCGACACTCACAACGGGCACGCCCATCCAGAGCGCGTCGAATGTCGTGTGACCTCCGCCATACGGAAACGGGTCGAGCGCCACATCGATTCTGGCATATTGCGACAGGTAGCCGCTCATCGAGTAGAAGCCGACGAATTCGAGCCGATTCGGATCGATCGATTGGTTCGCCAATAGATCCCGCAACCGTTGTCGATGGCTGCCCTCGTGGGCATGAAGAATCAGCCGAGAATCCGGGATACGCTGAAGTATTTGAACCCATGCTTCGGCCGTTGGCTGACTGACCTTCGCGAAATTATTGAGCGAGCCGAAAGTGACGAAGCCATTGCCGAGCGATGGCGGGGGGCCGACCGGCGGCGCATCAGCGGGTGCTTCATAACACCAATAGCCGCGGGGAAGACGTAGCGTCTTCTCACTGTAGAAATGCTCCACGCCCGGCGGATCGAGATGCGGATCGCTCAATCGCCAATCGATTGCGTTTAATCCCGTTGTACTGCAATAGGCGAGGTAGGTCATCTGCACCGGCGCCGGTTTTCGCGCAAACACCAGCAGCCGGTTGTTGGCCGTGTGCATCGCCAGATCAACCAGAATATCAATGCGATCCTCGTTGATCTGCTGCGCAAGCTCGTCATCCGATAGCTCGTGCACTTCCCGCCATTGATCGGCAGATGATCGAAGCCGCGCCGTCATTGCGTCCGCTTTTGGATGATCCGCATAACAGAAGATCTCAAACTGATCGTGGCAGTGATGGGCCAATAGTGTCTGCATAAATCGGCCCACCGGATGCTCCCGCAAATCGGGCGAAACATATCCCACGCGCAGCCTGCGGTCAGGCGAGCGGGCATTGCCATGCCGCATCGGCTGACTTTCCAGCGCTTGCGCATAGGGCAAACGCCAGGCCTCATGCTCCTCGGACAGCCGCTTTCGATCGTAATCCGGATGAAAATGCAGCGTGTAAAGCAGATTGCCGGCCACGCGAGCCTCCTTCGAAAGCTCCGCCGCCTGGCGATAGTGCGTGATCGCCTCGTCGATTCGGCCACACTCCTTGAGCGCGTTGGCCAGGTTGTTCATTGCCTGATGATGATTGCGCTCGAGCGCCAGCGTGCGCTCATACGCCGCAATCGATTCATCCATCAACCCCATTTCGCGAAAAGCATTACCCAATCCAAAATGAGCGGCAGTAAACTGCGGATTCTTCTCGATCGCCAATTCAAACGCCGCCGCCGCTTCGACCACCCGCCCCTGATCGGCCAGCGTTTGCCCCAGCGCGACCGTCTCCTCCGGCCCCGTTGGATGCAGCAGCATGGCCGAGCGATAAGCAGCCATCGCCGCTCCATATTGCCCCATCTGCGCCAGCGTGTTCCCCAGCTTGAAATGAACGATCGCCAGGCCGGGCCATGCCGAAGCACACTCCCGGTAGATAGCCGCGGCCTCCTCCAGGCGCCCTTGCTGCCGAAGGGCGGCGGCGGCTTTGTCGCGAAATTCAAAAGCGTGTTGATGGGTCATTACGCCTCATGTGCACAGCCTTTCCAGCCGTCACCAAGGATCGCTTTCGTCCGGCTCCGAACACCACCATAGGTGGTGCACCACCTTAAACTCTTCCACAAGTCATGCATCAAAATGCATCATATTGCATCACTTTTTCGAATTTTTTTGCGCTCCCCAACAATATGTCTATCCGGCCGTCCGGTGCCATTTTGCTTCCATTTTTCATTGTTCATTTCTGCCTCTTTCGCCTTTCATTGACCCTCACAAAGCCGGCGCACAAGCGCTCCACGGGCTCGCTTATACCATACAACATGCAAACGTTCAGGACAAGGGATTATTTCGCAAAACGTTGAACGTTGAAGACGAATTAGCGGGATGAAAAGCGGCTTGCAGGCGCGAGCAAGCATCTTCGGCGCCAATTCGCCGAACTGGTCGCCCGCGTCGCTTGCGCCTTCGCGACCGATGCGTTTCCGTCCGCGAATGCGCAAGCGAGTAGCCGGCGGTTGTCGGCAGCAATGTAAGGTGGACGCGCGACAAAGACACGCACGATGGTTCGCGTCTCCGCGACCCCCCGGCATACATACATACACGCCGCCATCCAAACGGATTGCTTACCCGACTTCAGCAATTTATGATTCGCAATCGCGGCGTCTCTCGACCAAGATGCCAGGGATGGGAAACGCAGGGCGCTGGGGCTGGCAGGATGTGGACGCGGCAAAGGAGTGCGCGGTGGCGGGCGAGACGGATCTTCACAAAACGCTGAAAAAAGAGGCTTGCCGATGGCTCTTTCGGATGGGCTATCGCTGCATCGCGGCAGAGGTGCGACTGAAGCCGCTGGGCATTGTCGATGCGGTGGGGACGGGGGTTTTCCGGCCTTATTACAATTATCTTTCGGTGGGGCGCGAGCTGCCGCAGGTTTGCTTTGTCGAGTGCAAAGCTTCGCGGGCGGATTTTCTGCGCGATTGCAGCGAGGATGGGCAGATGTCGCTTTGCCTGATCGAACGTGAGGGGAATCTTCGCTCTCGAAAGCGAAAACGCGGCCGCAAAGCACCGCTTCGGCAGGCGGTGGGGCTGGGGAAATTTGCATCCTGTCTCTTGCAGCCCATGGCAAACCTGCATTACGTGCTGGCTCCGACGGGCCTGCTCCAGAAAAGGGATCTGCCGCCACGATGGGGAATGCTGACGTATGGCGAGGGCGGGATCAGCGTCGTCGTTCGAGCCGACTGGCAGGAGACGGCACGCATCGAGTTTGTCGAATCGGCCATCGCGCGGACGCTCACCGGCGACATCTATCGTGCCGACGACCGCGCCATCGGCTCGGTCAATCGCGAAATCTTCGCCCAGCAGACGGCCCTTGCCGAGCGCATTCGATCCATCCGCCCGAATGTGATTCTCTCGCCAACGCATGTCGGTGGGATGGCAGATGCGTAATACGACCGCGGAACGAACGTATTATCGGACCTCCTGCTTGCGACGATCGAACTGAAGCGCTATATTCATCGTTTAATCTGCAACGCAATTCGCTGGCGCGCGGCGCCGGCGGCGGGAGTGGAACTCCTGCGGCAAAACCACGGAAGGTTCTATGAAGACACGCCACATCGTTTGCGCGGGGCTGGTTTTAATTGGATCAATTGAAGTCGGATGCCGGCAGAATCAGCCCGCGCAGACGGCCAAGGTTCTGCCGTCCACTCGGCCGGTTGCGGTCGCGGCAGCTCCCGCGCCGGCAACTCATCCGGCCGAGGATCGCCCGACGATCAGCGATCCGCCTGTGAACACCGCTGATGCGTTAGCGCAGACGGCCGACAAGTACGCCCGCAACATGGAGGCGGCCCTTAACCAGCAGAAGCTTAAAGCACACGCGCAGCCGCCGGCGATGGCGGATGCCTCCGACCAGGTGCAATGGGAAAAGCCAAGCGCTCATCCGGGCCATGAAGCAGCGTCGCCGGCAACGCGGCCAGCCGATGCTCCGCAGGTTCTGCCGAATACCGGCATGAGCCAGCCGGTCAAAAACAGCGGTGAATTGCAGGTTGCACCTTCCACCGTCCACGAATCTCAACAACCGTCCGATCGGGCGCAGACTGCATCGGCGAACACTCCGCCGCGCGAGGTGACGCGGATCGTTCCCGACGATACCGCCGCCCGCATCGCGCAGCGCGCCAGAGATTATCCGCAGGATGTGGCGGCACAGCTCGACAGCCAGCTCATGGAGTTCGCGTACGGCAAGACGGTGCCGAACATGGATCAGCTCAACGGGCTTCCCACCGACGATCGCGAGATGATCTCCGCGCTGATGGATGGACTGACCAATTTCCGCAGCGCCCTGCGGTCCGACAACAACATGCTGCTTTCGCGAAAGGTCCGCCCGTTGATGGACATGTCCGATCGGCTCAGCAGCCAGGCGGAATTGAGCATTCCGAAATTCGTTCTATGCAGTGAGGCTCATCGCTTCGGCGATTATTCGGAGATGTCCTCCCGATTTACCGGCACGAAGGATCACGCGACCGGCATCTACTGCGAGGTTCAGAATTTCTCATCGCAGCAGAGCTCCAGCAACATGTGGGAATCAAAGATTCGCATGAACCTGGTGCTGTACACCGATCAGGGCCTGGAAGCATGGACGCCCGATTCAAAGGGCTGGCTTTATCCCGACTTGTCGCACACGCGCCGCCACGATTTTTTCATCGCCCGAGCGCTGACGTTGCCAGGTTCATTGCCGATCGGCCGATATATTCTGAAAGTTACGCTGACCGATTTGCAGGCCAATCGAGTCGCCGAGAATTCCTTGCCGCTGGAAATCGTCGCGCAGTAATTGCAGTCGGTCGCGCGATGGATCTCAATGAGCCATCGCTGGCCCGCCACCCGGCTTGTTGCGCTTCATGAGGAAAGCAAAGGGAATGGTGATGGCGCAGAGAATCGCCATCACATAAAACACGTCGATATACGCCATCGCACCAGCCTGGCGCTGCACCTGGTTTTCGATGACCTGATAGGCGGCGTGGAGTGCGGAAGCACCGGTGTTGTGAAATCGCTGCGCGATCTGGTGAGACGCCGAGGCAAACTGCGAGCTGTAGGGCGTGAGATGCGAAGACAAAACCGTCTGATGAAACTGCCGGCGTCGAACGACCCACGCCTGCGCCACCGAAATCCCGACGCTACCACCCAGGTTTCGGCATAGATTCAGCAAAGCTGAAAAGTTGTTGTTCTTTTCCGGCGGCACTTCCGTGTAAGCAGCCGTATTGATCGGTACAAAGAGAAACGCCAAACCCGAAGTTTGAAATATCCGGTCCCAGACCAGCGTCTTGTAATCCGCATTCAGATCCAACGTCGTCAGATGGTAAAGCGCCAGCGCACTGAGGGTCAGACCGAAAGCCACGAGATATCTTGCCTGCACGCGTGAAACCAGAAATCCAACCAGCGGCATCAGCAGCATGACGAAGAATCCGCCCGGCGTGAGTACCAGGCCGGCGAGCGTCGCCGTGTATCCCAATA
>JANWHF010000086.1 GCA_025450555.1 Tepidisphaeraceae bacterium
GGCCATGGCGGCGGATGGGATCATGGCTGGGTGCGCCGGCGCGGCGCCCCGCCACCGCCACTTCAAGTGTGGGAACGAGATCGGCGCAAGCCGATGCCGATGATACGTCCCGGCGCGGGTGACGCCTGGCGTCACATCCGGCCCGGATATGAGAAGCCGAATGCAGGGCGGCCGGAGCCGCGTGCCTTTGGCGGATATCAGAGCGGCGCCGACGTTCAGCGCCAGGACAATCGCGCCCAGGAGGATCGCGGAGCGCGTCAACCTCAAGCGCGGCCGCAACCGCAGGCGCGCCCGACGGAACAGCGTCCTGCTCCGCGTCCCCAGGAAAAACCCGTCGCGCGCCCTCAAGAACAACCCACCGCACGTCCGCAGGAAAGACCTGCGCAACGTCCACAGGAAACACCGGCCCAACGCCCCCAGGAAAGAACCGCGCCGCAACAGGCAAGGCCGCAGCCTCAAGCTCGGCCTGAACCGCAAGCGCGCCCTCAAGCGCAGCCACAGGCGCGACCTCAGCCACAGGCTCGGCCTCAGGCCCAACCGCAGCCTAAAGCCGAACCTCAGCGCCAGGCGGCTCCCTCCGCATTCCGTTCCGATGGGGGTGGCCGCGCGGCAGCCGCTCAGAGCTCGCGGGGACATGCTTCCATGGGTTCATCTGGCGGAGGCGGGGGCCGACAGACTGGCCACAAATAGCGCGAATATTGAAGTCGAGCTCGAATGAATCGAAAAGCAGAGGAACGCCTTATGAAAACGACAGCAGGCGGAATGACCAAGTGGGCGACCAGCATCGCACTCGGTGCCGTCTTGTTCTGGATCGGCGGCTGTGCGCAGTCGGGCCACCACACGACTCCTGATTCTTCATCGCCTCAGGTCTCCGAAGAGCAGCATCCGGCTGGTGCGGATTCACCCGCTGCCGGCCAAAAAACCTTTGCCAGCGATGACGAAGCGGCCAAGGCGATGGTCGAAGCCGCGCGCGATGAGAATCACGAGCAGGTGCATGAAATCCTCGGCCCCGCCTGGAAAGAGCTGGTTTCCGGCGACAAGGTCGAAGACGCCAACGCCTTCAAGGAATTTGCCCAGCACGCGGCCCAGCGCATGCGGCTGGAAAAGAAGGATGCCAACACCAGCATTCTCTACATCGGCGATGATGATTGGCCTTTCCCGATCCCAATCGTCAAGTCATCCGATGGCAAATGGTTTTTCGACACCGAAGCCGGAAAGGCTGAAGTCCTTGCCCGTCGCATCGGCGCCAATGAATTGGGCGCAATCGATGTTTGCCAGGCTTATGTCCGCGCCCAGCGCCAATACTTCCGTCACGATCACGACGGGAGCCAGCTACCTCAATATGCCCAGCATCTGGTCAGCTCGCCCGGCAAGCACAACGGGTTATATTGGGAAGCGACTTCAGAGCAGGAATCCAGCCCTTTCGGACCGCTCGTCGCTGACGCGGAGATGGAAGGTTACCAGGAGCCGCAGGCCGGCCAGCACCACTATCAGCCCTATCACGGCTACCATTTTCGCATTCTCAAAGCCCAGGGACCCGCCGCCCCCGGCGGAAAATACAGCTACGTCATTCACGGCAACATGGTCGCTGGTTTTGCGCTCGTCGCCTTCCCCGACAAGTATCGTTCCTCGGGCATCATGACCTTCATCATCAACCAGAACGGGAAGGTCTATCAGAAGGACCTGGGCCCCGACACCACCCGCATCGCTTCGCAAATGACCGAATACAATCCGGATCAGAGCTGGAGTCCGGTGCAGGATTAAAGACGCGCCTCCAAATACGTATTTAATACCGCATTGAACTCCTCGATGATCCATGGGCGGTCTTCCGTCCCCGCTTGCGCGTACAGCGCCATCATCCCCCGATTGATCTGCATCACTACCGTCGCAATGGTCATGGCTTTATTCCGCGGCAGGCGCGGGCTATGCGATCGCAGCAAGCGCACGATCGACTGGCGATGGCGCTCGCGCGCTGCCGGTATTCTTGTCTTGGCAGGCGCTTCGGACAATGGAAGAAAAGCCGGGTGGCTCCGCACAAATTCCACCATCAACTCCACCAGGCGCTCGACGAGCTGCTCGAGCGACAATTCGCTGGCCACAGTTATCAGCGGCGCCCAGGCCTGCTCATAATCCACCGCATATTGGGTGCGCAGCGCGCGGGCGAGCGATTCTTTATTTGGAAAAAACTGGTAGAGCGACCCGATGGGCGCGCCCGCGCGCCGGGCGATGGCGCACATGGTCGCCGCGTCATAGCCGACCAGGGCGAACTCGCTTGCCGCCGCCGCCACCAGCGCGGCCACCCGCCGTTCCCCGCGCTTCTGCCGAGGAATCCGCCGAGGCGACGTTGAACTGCCCACTCGCGTCATGAAAGCCAGATCGAAACATGAGTTTACCCTCATGTTCTGCACGTCGCCAGCGCGTGCGACAATCGGACCCGCGGGTATTACTTTGCGGAAAAGAATCTCGCGCCATTTCGCCGTGCGGTGCCCCATATCGCTTGGTGCCTTCGCGAACCGTTGCGCCGAATTCGATCGCTGATCCGTCCGCGAATGCGCAAGCGAGTATCCGGCGTTACCGGCGGCGGGGTGGGTCACCTGCAAAGAAAAGCGAATGTCCTGTGTGTCCAATCCCTCACGCGAGTGGTTTTCCTCCGGTGTTCCCCACGATTTCCCCGCTCATGAAGCTCGATTCGTCGCTGGCCAGCAGAACGTATGTCGGCGCCAGTTCCGCGGGCTGTCCGGGCCGACCCATGGGAACGTCTTTCCCGAAGGTGACCAGTTTGTCTTCCGATTGCCCGCCGCTGGGTTGCAGGGGAGTCCAGAAGGGGCCGGGGGCGGCGCCGTTCACGCGGATCCCCTGCGGCGTCAACTGCTTGGCCAGCCCCTTCAGAAGATCACAATGGCGCCCTCGGTCATGGCATCATCGAGAATCCCCGGCGACGGGTCATAGGCATTGATGGAAGTCGTGCAGATGATCGATGAGCCGGGCTTCATGTGCGGCAGCGCTGCCTTGGTGATCCAGAACGCCCGAAAAAGGGGATGAATACATTTTCTTCGTCGGAAAAAATGTACTCATCCGCTTTTATTATCGCAGCAGCGCCTGCGCGCCGTCGATCCAAACGGGTGTCCCCGTGATGTGGCTCGACGCATCGGACGCCAGGAACAGCGCGAGCTTCGCGACATCGTCAGCCGAGCCCGGCTTGTTGTGCAGCGGAATGTCGCGCTCGAATTTGCCTTTGATTTTGACCTTATCGACGTTGCGCTTCTGCGTGTTGTCTTCGATATCGGTGTCGATCGCGCCGGGGCAGATCGCGTTGATGCGGATATTGCTCGGCCCCAGCTCAACCGCCAGCATCTGCACCATCGCAAGCTGCCCCGCCTTGCTCACCGCATAGGCGGTCGCGCCGGAGTTGGCGAAGTAGCGCGTGCCATTGATGCTGGAGGTGACGATGATCGCGCCGCCGCCGGCTTTTTTCAGATGCGGAACGGTGTAGCGGATCGTCAGAAAGGTCCCGCGCAGATTGACGTTGATCGTGCGGTCCCATTCCTCGGGCGTCAGGTCGTCAATTGGCGCCTGGACTCCATTGATGCCTGCATTCGCGAACACCACATCGAGTCGCCCGAAGCGCTCCACGAGCTTTCCGACAGCAGACGCGACCTGCAGCGGATCAGACACATCCGCTGTCAGCGCGAGGGCCGATTCGCCAATTTGCTTTGCTGTCTTCTCGATTTCCGATTGTGTATCGCTGAGCACGCCGACCTTCGCACCCGACTTGGCGAACATGATCGCCGCCGACTTCCCAATGCCCGACCCGGCTCCGGTCACCAGCGCGACTTTGTCCTTTAAATCCATGTGAAATTCCTCCTGGGGATGCCAGGCGCAGTTTCGCAACGGGTGGGCCAGAAGGAGCGGGGGAGGGTTTTCATTAGGATATGTGAAATCGACCGTGAAATACGTTGCGGTCGTGGATGCTTCGAACATAGCATGCGAAATCATGATGGATATCTGCGGATTTGTAGTGGTGCGACGACCCGAATCAAATTTCGCTCCGGAGGGGAAAGGGGTTTGGCCGCGAAATGCGCCCCAGTTTCGGGGAGTGTATTATGGAGGCGTGTGGCGCATGCCTTGGTACGATATTGAGGTGTCGCCGCTATGACGGCACACTACTTAAGCCGCTTCGAGAAGAGTATGAATCCGGTGTTCGCGACGACGAAGGCACCAGCATTGCCATGTGTCTGGAGCTCGAACTTGCCCGCAAACTTTTAGACTACAGCAATCGACTTCAAGACCAATGTGAGCTGATCGCCGTGTCCTCACCAGCCTTGGCCTCCCTAAAGGAGACTATTCGCGTTGATCAGGGTCAAGTCGCGCGCTGCGGTTGGGATCCATTTCAAATTGGAGGCGATTCTCTTCTCTATGAAGGTTTGTTTGCAGCCCCCGAGAAATTTGCTGCTTGGCATTCAAAGCTCAATCGCCTTGGCTTGCTTAAATCGATGGAGGATGCGACAGGGGATGCGAAGGGAACGGTCATGAGCGACGAAGTGAGGACGAGGCAGCTGGGAACGCGAGCAGCCGGGTGAGCATTTCGTTGCATCGCCATGCGAGGGCATGCTGCGGTGGCGTTGTATGGCTCAAACGATTTACCGCATGGCGGTCACGTTGGACTGGATGCAATAGAGGCTGCTTTTGGTGCGGATGAACAGGGCGTTGCCGGAGACGGCGGGGGAGGCCATGCAACCGGCGTCGAGATGGTTGGTGGCCAATACTTTGAACTCGCGACCGGTGACCAGAACGGTGGCGGGACCGTCTTCGCTGAAGAAGTAGACGCGCCCCGCGGCGACGATCGGAGCGGCGGAGAAGGTGCCGTCGATGCGACCGTGCCAGACATCCTGGCCGTTGGTGGCATCGACGCAGTTCACCACGCCGGTGTCGTTGACCATATAGATCAGCCCATCGAACAGCACCGGCGACGATCGCGTGGGGACGGCACGCTTGGCCTTCCACGCGACCTGCGAATCGGTCAGCACTCCATGCCCGCCGGGCCGCAGCGCCCAAAGCTCGGGCGGGGAGCCGTGGCCGGTGGTGTAGAAGATCAGGTCTTTGCCGATCAGCGGCGTGATGCTGCCGGAATGGGCGCGCCGGTTTTCCATGCGCCAGATCTCTTTGCCGGTGGTGGGCTCATAGGCGTAGAAGCACTTGGAGCCTTCGCTCAGCAGGATCGGCCCATTTCCGAAATCCGCGATCCGACAAGTGGAAAAGGCCTTGCGCATATCACCATCGCCCAGCGGCCGGCCATTGGGTTGGATGTCTTTGTAATCGATCGAGCGATCGGTTCGCCAGACCGTTTCGCCCGTGCGTTTATCGAGGGCGACGACATATTGGTAGTCGCTCCCGTCAAAAGGCAAAAAAAGCAGGTTTTTCCAGGTCAGAATAGACGCGCCGGCTCCGCGGAAATGGTTGCAGACAAAGTCCCGCCGCTGCCAGAGCATTTTGCCGTTGGACGAATCGAGGCACGCGATACCGGGCGAACCGAAGGTAACGTAAACGCGTCCTTCTTCGACCACCGGCGTCGGCGAAGCATAGCTATTGAATGGGATGCAATATTGTGGCGTCGGCACATCAAAAAGCTTTTCGTCGATCAGAATTTTGCCGGTCTGCTTATCGACGCAGAGCACAAAAAGCTGCTTGCCGTCGGCGGTGGCGGAGGTGAGCCAGATCTTGTTGCCCCAGATGACCGGCGAAGACCAGGCCTTGCCATGTATCGGCGTTTTCCATCGCACGTTCTGATCCGGCGACCAGTTCAGCGGAAGGTTCGGCGCATCGGCAATGCCCTGCCCCGTCGGCCCGCGAAACTGCGGCCAGTTTTCTTCGCCGCGCGCAAAGGTTGCCGCGAACATCAAGCCGCAAGCCACGAGCGATATCCATGACATTTTCATGAGGCCCATCCTCAAAAGGCTCTTCCGCGCAACGACCCGCGTAATTGGGTACGAGCCGGATACAATGCCGTTGATGATGAATCCGACTCAGCTTCGCGACCTGAACCTGCACACCAATGATCTGATCATGGCTGGCAAATTCGCCGAGGCCGAAAAGATCTGCCGGCAGATCCTTACGGATTATCCCAGAGATCCGACCGCACTGGGAAACCTCGGCATCGTCGCCACGCATTTTGGCCAACTTCCCGTGGCAGTCGATCTGCTGCGGCGAGCGGTTGCCGGATCACCCTGGTCAGGCTGGCATTACTATAACCTGAGCGAACCCCTGCGGCGATTGGGCCAGCTTGATGATGCCGCGGCAGCGCTCCGCGAAGCCATCAGCCTCGATTCGAAAATGGTTGCGGCCTATGTGAATCTTGGCTGGGTCATGGCGCAGAAATCGATGTATGACGAGGCGACAGCCGCTTTTGAAAAAGCAGTCGAGCTGGCTCCTAACGACGCGCGGGTCCATATGAATCTGGGCCACGCGCTTCGCCGCCGGCAGGAGCTGGAGCGGGCGATCTTTCACCTGCGCCGGGCGCTGGAGCTGGATGCGAATTTACCCGAAGCCTGGGCGATGCTCGGAAGCGCCCTGCGCGAAGCCGGTCAGATTGGCCAGGCGATAGA